>CAMXKT010000024.1 GCA_947244595.1 uncultured Oscillibacter sp.
TGCGGAAGCCGTGGACCTTCTGGCCGTGGAGCTTCTTGGGCTGATAGGTACGTTTAGTCGCCATGTTGAGACACCTCCTGTCGTTATTCCGTCCGCCCCGTTGGAAAACCGGGGCGGCGCTTTCCCAACACCGCCCGGCCCTCAGGGGACAGGCGGCGCGGCAGACAAACTCAAGCGCCGATTTGACGCATGGGATAGTATACCATACGGGCGCGAAAGGTGTCAACAAGAACTTGGACGCGGGAGGGGATTTTTTGCGGCCGGAGCTTAAAATAATATTTATTTTCCCTCTTGCATAAGTTAGAAGGGCTATGCTATAATAAACGCAGCCAAGGATTCGACCAGGATTCAACAGGCTCACGCAAAAGCGGACCGCCGGGGAGCAGCCACTCCCCGGCGGTCCTTTTGTGCTTACTTGCCCTTGCTGTGCCGTTCAAGCCACTTGCTCACGCAGCCGCCAACTACGCTCGCTGCAAACGACACAAGGAAATTGACCAGGATTTCCAACAGGTCCACCCCCTTTCTGTTGCCAGTTTGGGGAAGGGCAGCGAAAGCATTATAACAAGATTCGGCAAAAAGCGCAAGGGCGCTTTCCGCCTACCAATCGTGCCGGTCGGTGGGGATGCCCCGGTCATGGAAGGCGTCCACAATGGCGTCGATCCGCCGGAAGCACTCCGGGTCTTCCAGGGCCTCGTCGTTCAGAATGCCCTGGATTTCGGCAATCAGCTTTACCGCCTCGGATTCCGCCAGGGGAAGAATCTCCTGGGGCCCCAGGGACTCCAGATAGTTTGCCGCCAGCTCTCTCAGGGCACTTTCATATAATTTCTTTGCAATGTTCTCATTCATATATATTCACCTTGAACACTCAATCTTTCATGAAATCAAGTTGGTATTACATTGATTGTATTCCCATATACTTGCTTTGTCAACAACAAATGTGGGTGATACGTATGATGGATGTTTTATCAAAACGGTTGAAGCAGTGCAGAAGCAAAACCGGCCTTCCGCAAATCAAAATTGCAATTTATTGTGACATTACGGAAAGAACTTATCAGAACTATGAGTTAGGTATTCGGGAACCGAAGATCAGCATTCTCATGCGGATTGCCCAGTACTACGGGGTTTCCATCGATTACCTGGTGGGCCTGACCGATGAGCCAACCCCTTATCCCCGGGCCTCAAAATGAACGCCGGGCGGACCCTTGGGCCCGTCCGCTTTTCCACTCCTCCGCCCTTGACCCGGGGCGGATTTTGCTCTAAAATAGACGGGATTGCACATACCAACGACAAGGAAGCGGGGAACGCCATGAACGACTTCAACCAGCGCTACATATCCGCCCGGCGGCGGGTCATCGCCGGGGACCTCCGGCGGCTGAACGAGGCCCAGCGCCGGGCCGCCATGACCACCGAGGGCCCCCTCCTCCTCCTGGCGGGGGCGGGCAGCGGCAAGACCACCGTTTTGATCCAGCGGGTTTACACCCTCCTGACCTATGGCCGGGGCAGCGACTCCGACTTCGTGCCGGAGAGCGCCACGGAGGAAGATTTGGCTTTCCTTGAGGAATTCCCGGAGGACCCCTCCCCCCTGGACTTTGACCGGGCCCGGCGGCTGTGCGCCGTGGACCCGCCCAAGCCCTGGGAGATCATCGCCATCACCTTCACCAACAAGGCCGCCGGGGAGCTGAAGGACCGCCTGGCCGCCCGGCTGGGGCCCGAGGCGGAGGGCGTGTGGGCCTCCACCTTCCACTCCGCCTGCGTCCGCATCCTCCGGCGGGACATCGACCGGCTGGGCTTTGCCAAGGACTTCACCATCTACGACACCGACGATTCCCGCCGGGTGGTGAAGGACGTTTTAAAGGAATTGAACCTGGACGACAAAACCTTCCCGCCCAAAAACGTCCTGGCCGTCATCAGCAACGCCAAGGACCTGTACCAGGGCCCGGAGGAGTTCGCCCAAAAGCACAGCGCGGAGACCGACTGGCGCATGGGCCGCATCGCCAAAATCTACGCCGCCTATCAGAAGAAGCTGGCCTCCGCCAGCGCCCTGGACTTCGACGACATCATCTTCCACACCGTCACCCTGCTGCGGCAGGAACCGGAGGTGCTGGAGTACTACCAGAATAAATTCCGTTACGTGCTGGTGGACGAGTACCAGGACACCAACCACCTCCAATACCTCCTCACCGGCCTGCTGGCGGGAGGGCGGAAGAATCTCTGCGTGGTGGGAGACGACGACCAGTCTATCTACCGCTTCCGGGGGGCCAACATCGAAAACATCCTGAACTTCGAGAAGCAGTATGAGAACGCCCGGGTCATCCGGCTGGAGCAGAACTACCGTTCCACCCAGAACATCCTGGACGCGGCCAACGCGGTGATCAAGCACAACGCGGGCCGGAAGGGAAAGACCCTCTGGACCGAAAAGACGGGCGGGGAAAAGGTGACCGTCCGCACCACGCTGAGCGAGAGCGACGAGGCGGCCTTTGTCACGGGGGACATCCTCTCGGCGGTGGGCCGGGGGGCCCATTTCCGGGACGCCGCCGTCCTCTACCGGATGAACGCTCAGTCCAACGCCCTGGAATACGCCATGAAGCGCAGCGGCGTGCCCTACAAGGTGGTGGGGGGGATGAAGTTCTTCGACCGGGCGGAGGTGAAGGACATGCTGGCCTATCTCTGCGTGCTGAACAACCCCCTGGACGACCTGCGGCTTCGGCGGATCGTCAATAACCCCGCCCGGGGCATCGGCGGCACCACCATGGACAAGGTGGCGGCCCTGGCGGAGCAGCAGGGGGCCTCTCTTTACGAGATCATCCGCAACGCGGACCTGTTCCCGGAACTGAAAGGCCCGGCGAAAAAGCTCCTCCAGTTCGCGGACCTCATCGACGGCCTCCGCAAGGCCGGGGGAACCCTGGCCCTGCCGGAGTTTTACGACGAGGTGTGTGAGCGGACCGGCTACACCCAGGCCCTGAAAGACAAAAACGACATGGAGAGCCGGGGCCGCCTGGAGAACGTTCAGGAATTGAAGTCCAACATCCTGGGCTTCCTGGACCGCCAGCCGGAGGACGCCACCCTCTCGGGCTTTTTGAACGAGATCGCCCTGTACACGGACCTGGACTCCCTGGAGGGAAACGACGACTGCGTGACCTTGATGACCATCCACGCCGCCAAGGGCCTGGAATTCCCGCTGGTTTACGTGGTGGGCCTGGAGGAGGGGATCTTCCCCGGCAGCTCCGCCCAGTTTGAGGAAGAGGATCTGGAGGAGGAGCGCCGCCTCTGCTACGTGGCCATGACCCGGGCCAGGGAGCGGCTGACTCTGACTCACGCCCGGCAGCGGATGCTGTACGGCAGGACTTCCAGCAACCGCCTCTCCCGCTTCCTGGAGGAGGTCCCCGAGGAAACCTTAAACTGGGTGGGAAAGGACCTCCAGCCCGGCGGGAGCTTCGGCGGATACGGAGGCTCTTCCTACGGAGGCTCTTCCTACGGAAGCGGCTCCTACGGCGGCGAAGACGCGTTTGGCGGAGCCCGGCAGCCCGTCTACGCCCGCCCCGCCCGCCCGGCCTATCAGGAGGCCCGCCGGACCGCCGTAAGCCGGACGGCGGCTCCGCCGCCCATGGCCCTGAGCAAGGGTGACCGAATCGAGCACGGCGTCTTCGGCAGGGGGACGGTGCTGTCCGTCCAGCCCATGGGGGGCGACGCCCTGGTCCAGGTGGACTTCGAGGGCGGCGGGCAGAAAAAGCTGATGCTGAAAGCGGCGGCCAAGCATTTAAAGAAGCTGGACGACTGAAAAAAGCGCCGGAGGCTCGGGCCTCCGGCGCTTTTAGCAAAAGAAAGACTGCGTTGTCGTCGCTCCGGCCCGGTCAATTGCCAGACTGCCAGAGCGAGATAAAGTTCTTTGGATACTTTCTTTCAAGAAAGTATCAGCATTGGCATCCGCCGCAGGGGCAGGGAATCAGCTTGACGCAGTCCGCGCTGATCTGGGGCGGAATGCTCATGGTCATCGCGCCGTCATACTCGACGCAGACGCACTGGCCAGGGCGGAAGCAGCAGGCGTTGCCGGTATGGACCAGGACCTCCTGACAGCCGCACAGGTCGCACACCAGCAGGTCGCAGCAGTTCACCCGCAGGACGCGGGCTTTCATGACGACAGGCTCCCGGCGCTCCTGGGCGCACTCGTTGCAGACAGGCTCCATTAAGAAGACCTCCTTTTTCATAGGATGTACTTCATCCTATGCGCGAGGCTCCTCAGAGGTCCCGGAAGCGCTCCTTGAACCGCTCCTGGGCGAAGGCGTTTACCTCTTCCCGAAGGGCGCGGTAGGCGGCGAGCAGAGCCTCAGCCTCCTCCGTCAGGGCTGCGCCGCCGCCGTGGCGGCCTCCGATGGTGGAGTCCAGCAGCTTATGGCCAAGGGCCT
Organism: uncultured Oscillibacter sp.; assembly: GCA_947244595.1. Lineage (GTDB taxonomy): Bacteria > Bacillota > Clostridia > Oscillospirales > Oscillospiraceae > Oscillibacter. Next base: position 4,404 of record CAMXKT010000024.1, read on the forward strand.
CCTCGGCGGTGTGGACGATGCGCCAGGCCTTGGAATAGGCCATGCCCATGGACGCCGCCGCCGCCCGGAGGGAGCGCTGTTCCCGGACCTCCTCCAGCAGGGCGGCCACGCCGGGGCCGAAGCGCCGCCGCCCCTCCCCGTCCAGAAGGCGCAGGGTGACGGTCAGGCGCAGGTCATGGTTCGTTTTCATCGGCGTACTCCTCCCGGCTGGTCATTTGAAATTCACCGTCTTTGAATTCCCAGATCTCCGTGTAGTTGGAGACCGCACCGCCGTCATGAATTTCCTGAACGGGCAGTTCCCGGCGGACGAGGGTCAAGTCGTGATAGCACCAGCCCGACGTGTCCGGCCCGAACCGCTGGTCCGGCGCGGGGACCCAGGTCTCACGGGCGGCCCGGTCCTCCAGACCGCCGGTCTCCCAGTTGTCAATCTCCGTCCGCGCCAGATACAGGGCCCCGGTTTCATCCGGCTGGTAATAGTCCGTTTCATACTCCACAGCCGACAGGCGGAAGGTCGATTTCAATTCCTGTTTCTCTGAATCGGCGGAGACGCCTTGCAGGATGAAGGCGTATTGATACTGCTCCGTTTCCGCGTCCCACATCCAATAGTAATAGGGAATGGTGTTGTTGGCGGGCCAGCCGAAGAGGCCGAAGTCCGTGTTGCCGTCGAAGTTCAGGTCCAGGGCCTCCATGGTCTCCTCCGGGGCCCAGCAGGTGGTGTAATAGTCGGCCTCCTCCGCCATGCCCTCGCTCCATTCCGCCTCCACGGCCTCCCAGGCCCGGACCGTCTGGAGGAGCTGGTCCCCGTCGAAGACCCGGATCTCCCGGACGCCGTAAAAAGAGTCATCCGTCTTTTTCCCCACGGCCTCCAGCCGGAGGGTCCGCCCGTCCGCCAGGGGGGCTTCCTGGGTCGAGAGGACGAAGTGCCCAGGGGGAAGCGGCTCCGCGGGGGCCTCCGGGGACGTTTCCACAGGGGCGGGGTCCGCAGGGGTCTCCTGAGGCGGCGGGGCGGCGGGCTCCTCCGTCACCTCCGCCGGGGCGGCGCAGGCGGGCAGCATCAGAAAAACCAGCAGCAGAATCAACAGGCGGCGCATGGTTCGATATCCCTTTCCATTGAAGTTTAACAGACCTAATATAGCAGGTTTTTCCCCGGAAGTGGTAACAAAAAAGTGACAGTTTTCCGGACCCGTCCGGCTGGAAATGAAACCCAGCTTGACATCGGGCCCGGCGAGCGGTATCATGGTATACAGGAAAAAATCGGCCCTGGCCGGTGAAATTCGTCAGGAGGGTTTTCTTATGGAAAAGAAGGTAAAGAGAATCGGCGTCCTCACCAGCGGCGGCGACGCGCCGGGCATGAACGCGGCGGTCCGGGCGGTGGTCCGGGCCTCCATCGCCCGGGGCATCGGCTGCATCGGCATCCGCCGGGGCTGGAACGGCCTGATTACCAGCGACTTTGTACCCCTGAACTCCTCCAGCGTCAGCCACATCATCAACAAGGGCGGAACCATGCTCTACACCGCCCGGAGCCTGGAATTCATGGAGGAGGCCGGACGGGCCAAGGCCCTGGCCACCTGCCGCCTGCTGGGCCTGGACGGTATCGTGGCCATCGGCGGCGACGGCACCTTCCGGGGAGCCCTGGCCATCTCCCGCCAAGCCGCCAAGGACGGCATGGACCTCCGGGTGGTGGGCATCCCGGCCACCATCGACAACGACATCGGATGTTCCCATTACACCATCGGCTTCGACTCCGCCTGCAACACGGCCATAGAGTGCATCGACAAGCTCCGGGACACCATGCAGTCCCACGAGCGCTGCTCCGTGGTGGAGGTCATGGGCCGCCACGCGGGCTATCTGGCCCTGTATGTGGGCATCTCCGTGGGCGCCACCGCCGTGCTGATCCCCGAGCGGGAGCCGGACTTTGAGAAGGACATCGTGGAGAAGATCCGCCGGGCCCGCCTGGCGGGGACCACCCACTACATGGTCGTCGTCGCCGAGGGCGCGGGCAACGCCATTGAGATCAGCCAGCGCATCCACGACGAGTTGGGCATCGACCCCCGGGTGACGGTCCTGGGCCACATCCAGCGGGGCGGCTCCCCCTCCGCCCGGGACCGGGAGACCGCCAGCCGCATGGGCTACGAGGCCGTCAAGGTCCTGGCCGAGGGCGAGGGGAACTCCATCATCGGCATTCTGGACGGCCGCCTGACGGACATGGACATGGAGGAGGCCTTGGCCATGAAGAAGACCTTCCAGATGGACCGCTACCAGATTCTGGAGGCCCTGACCAACAGCTGCGGCCCGGATTTCTGATACATAAAACATGGGGCCGGGGGCGTTTTGTCCCTGGCCCCGCGACAAATCAGGAGGATAGTATGGATAAAGTCAGACTGGGACGGACGGAGCTGATGGTCACCAAGACGGCCTTCGGCGCGCTCCCCATTCAGCGGATCCCCAAGGCCGACGCCGTGAAGCTGGTCCGCCGGGCCTACGAGGCCGGGATCAACTACTTCGACACCGCCAACATGTACACGGACAGCGAAGAGAAGCTGGGCGAGGCCCTGGAGGGCGTCCGGCAGAATGTGATCATCTCCACCAAGAGCGGTGGCGGGGACAAAAAGACCGTCCTCAGCCACATCGAGCAGAGCCTCCGGTCCCTGCGGACGGATTACATCGACCTCTTCCAGTTCCACAACCCCGCCAAGCTGCCGGACATCAACGACCCGGAGGGGCCCTTCGCCGCCGCTCTGGAGATGCAGAAAAAGGGCTATATCCGGCACATCGGCATCACCAACCACCGGCTGTTTGTTGCCCAGGAGGCCATCGCCTCCGGGAACTTCGAGACTTTGCAGTTCCCCTTCTGCTACCTGACCACGGAAAAGGAACTGGGGCTGGTTCGGGACTGCGAAAAGGCCGATATGGGCTACATCGCCATGAAGGGCCTCTCCGGCGGGCTGCTGAACAACGCAGAGGCCTGCTACGCCTTCATGCGGGAGTTCCCCAACGTGGTGCCCATCTGGGGCATCCAGCACGAATGGGAGCTGGACCAGTGGCTGGAGCTCACGGAGCGGGACCCCCATATGACCCCGGCGCTCAAGGCCGTCATCGAGGCGGACCGGAAGGAGCTGGTGGGGAGCTTCTGCCGCTCCTGCGGCTACTGCCTCCCCTGCGCCGCCGGGATTGACATCCCCCAGGCGGCCCGGATGTCCGCCCTGCTCCGCCGGTCGCCCTACCAGAAATTCATGTCCGACGAGTGGTATCAGAAGATGCACCAGATCGAGAACTGCGTCCACTGCGACGCCTGCAAGAGCCGCTGCCCCTACGGGCTGGACACGCCGAACCTGCTGGTGGAGATGCTGAAAGACTACGACGCTTTCTACGCGGTGCACCACAATGACCCCTGAGTCCGGGAGGCCGGGGAGACGGGCCCTCCTCCGGGCGGGCTTAGTTCTCTGCGCCCTGGCGGCGCTGATACTGATTGCCGGCTGTTCCCCGGAGAAGGCCGTCCCGGAGCCGGAGGACCCGCCCCGGGCGGAGGAATCCCTTCCCGCCGCGTCTCAGACGGAAGCCCCGGAGGCAAAGCCCCCGGCGGTAGAACTTTCGTTGGACGGGCTTCCCCTGGTCATCCCCCTGGAGGCAAATGAGGAGGAGTCCCCGGCCTTGGACGAGGGGGACCCGGAAGCGGCCCTGGCTTCCGAGGACGTGATATTCAGTGACAGGCTGGACTCCGGCGTGGAGCTGGAGATTCGCCGGGCCAATCCCGTGCCGGACCCCGACGGCCGTCCGGGAATCTTTTACGACGTGTACGCCCTCACCCGGACCCCGGACACGGACTGGAAGGTCCTTGGCCGTCTGGCGGACTATAACATCTATGTATGTTACGGCGACGGACGCTTGGACGTGGCGGAGCGGGTGCCGGACATTCTGGGCCAGGAGGGCTGGCAGATTTCCTTCTGCATCGGCGCGGCGGCGATGATCAGCTGGTACTTCGCCGCCACACCGGAGGGGGCGGAATTTCTTTTCGACGTGGGCAGCAGTCAGGAAGCCGAGATAACGGACCTGGACGGCGACGGCCAGGGGGAGGCCTGGGAGTTCTATAACCACGGCGGCACCGGCTGGTCCTTCTACGACCGGGACTCCGAGGGGCGGTATTGGCGCTACTTCCTGACGGCGGGCCCCGAAGCCCCGCTGGGCGCGGTCATGGTCCCGGGAAAGGGCTATGTCCCGGCGGACGGGGAGGGCAATCCTCTGCTGGGAGAGGACGGAAACATTATGGGCCCTTACGTCCTGGAGGACGGGGCCCTTCATCTGCGGATGGAAGAAACCCCCTAAAGAAATGGGGAAACGTGCCGATAGAATGAATAAGGGACGGGACAGCCCCGTCCCTTTTTTCCTGCGAATTTTATTTGGAAAGAAGATGGGACCCATGGAAGGTATCCAAGGACTGCGGAGGCAGATTGTGACCTCCGCCCAGCGGACCGCCCCGGCGGCGGAGGCGAAGAAGTCCGCCGCTCCCCGGACGGACACGTTTCAGTCCGTGCTGACCAGAGAGGAGCGGGCGGAGCAGGCGGCGAGGACGCCGGACCTGCCCAACTTCTCCAAGATGACGGATAAGCAGAAGCTCTCCGCCCTGGCCACCCTCCATGACGCCACGGACTACAGCGGCATGACGGATGTGGAAAAGTACAAGCTGATGAACGACCGCTTCGAGGCGGCGTTTCCCGATCTGGGGGCCTATGAGAGCGGGCTGATCGGCCGGGACAGCGCCCATTATTTCGGAACCGGAAACATGCCCCGGCCCGTTACGGGCACGGCCACTTTCATTCAGCGGGAACGGGAGCGGCAGTGGAACAGTCAGGGCCTCCGGGATATCTCCCGCCTCCACCGGGAGGCGTATTACCCCGGCATGACGGACGGGGAGGCCGCCAAGGCCATCGCTAGGCGGTATCCGGGCGGAAACTATGCCGCCCAGGCCTGCACGCTCCAGGAGCTGAAGCGCTGCGGTCTGGGGGACCAGGAGAAGATTCAGAAAACCCTGACCTTTATGCGGGCCAAGCTGGTCCAATTCGCCAGGAAGGCCAGAGCGCTTACGGACCCTCCCATACTGGAGACGGACAACGCCACCCAGGAGAAGATGGTCTATGCCATGGCCACCGGAACATCAATCCAAACCGGCGGCGGCACGGACTGGGGGGCCCTCAAGCGGCGGCTGGAAGAAAGTCAGGACGACTGGGACCAGAAGCTGGCGGGCGGCTGCAGCCAGTATGTCCAGGGCGTCATCGACAGTCTGGTGGACGAGATCGTCAAGGGCGAGCGCCAGGACGCGGCGGAAGAAGCTCCGAAGGCCCCGGAGGAACCCGCGGTTTCCGCGCCATAAGTCAAGAACAGCGCCCCCACCGGGTATCCGGCGGGGGCGCTGCTTTTTCAGGGACGGGCCCCTGTGGAAAAAGGGGCCGGGGGGAATGTCTCCTCCCGGCCCTGAGGTCCGTTCCGGGTTTACTTTTTAAGCTGCTTGCGGAGCCAGTCCTTCCCGTCCACGAAGCGGGAGACGATGAAGCAGGTCACGTAGTCGCCCGCGGCGTTGATCATGGTCGCCGGGGGATCCACCAGGTTGCCGATGACCACCAGAATGGGGAAGGCGATCTCCATCTGGGCGGGGAAGAAGATGGAACAGATGATGTACTCGCCGATGTACCCGCCGCCGGGGACGCCGCTCATGCCCACGGAGCTGAGGACGGCCACCAGCACCACGGGGATCAGCATGCCCAGGGTCAGCTTCTGGCCGAAGACCCCCAGCACGAAGGCGATCTTCAAAACACAGGAGAAGCAGGATCCGTCCATGTGCATGGTAGCGCCCAGGGGCAGCACCATGTCCGCCACGTCTTTGCGGATGCCGGTGTCGGCGGCTTCCTCCATGTTGGTGGGGATCGTCGCAACAGAGGAGCAGGTGCCCAGAGACACCACGGCGGGCTTTGTGATGTGCCGGAACATGACGCCCACGGCCTCCTTACCGCCGCCGAACCAGGCGAACAGGGGCCACGCGGTGAAGATGTAGATGAAGCACAGAGGATAGTACACCGCCAGGGCCCGGGCGTAGTTCTCCGTGATCTGGGGTCCGTAAGTGGCGACCAGGTCGGCGAAGAAGCCGAAGAAGGCAATGGGGGCGTAGTAGGTGATGATCTTCACGAACTTGAGCATGACCGCCGCCAGGTCGTCCAGGAAGCGGCCCACGGGGGTGTCCTTGCCGCCGTTCAGGTTCACGGCGAAGCCGAAGAGCAGGGAGAACACGATCAGGGGCAGCATGGCCCGGCGGGTCAAGAGGCCGCTGAAATCGCTGGCGGTGAAGAAGTTGACGATCATATCCGGCAGCGTCGCGTACTCGCCCATTTCCTCAGAGGCCAGATTGGTCCAGGCGGAGGGCACCGGCGGGAAGACGACCATCAGCAGGTACATGATGACGGCGGCGATGGCCCCTGTGACCACGAAGGTTCCCACCGTCACGCCCATGATCTTCCCCGCCCGCTTCCGGCTCTCCATGTTGGCCACGGCGCTGGAGATGGAGGCGAAGACCATGGGGACCACCACGCAGAACATCATGTTGATGAACACGGTGCCCAAGGGCTTGAGGACGGTGGCTCCGGTGCCGGAGACGATGCCTCCGCTGCCGTCCGCCTCCGCGGGCCAGACCCAGCCCAGGATGGCGCCCAGAATCATGGACCCCAGCATGACAGCCAAAAAGGCGTAGTTCTTCGCGATGGATTTCTTTTCCATAATTTCCCTCCTAAATTTCAGCAGTCTCGGTTGCCGTCGCTCCGGCTTGGTATACGCCGGACTGCCGGAGCGAGCTAAAGTTTTTTGGTTACTTTTTTTCAAAAAAGTAACTCCTCATCAAATACCTCGCCCTTGCAGACGATGTTGGTGGGCCCGGTGAGGTGCAGCTCCGTGATCTGGCTGTGGACCCGCTCCGCGTCCGCGTACAGCGTCCCTCCGGTCATGTCCGCCCGGACGGCGTGGCCGCTGACCTTTCCCTGGAGGGCCAGCACCGCCGTCACGGACCCGGTGCCCGTGCCGCAGGCGTAGGTGAAGTCCTCCACTCCCCGCTCGAAGGTCCGCTCGAAGAAGCGGTCCTCCCCGGTGAGCTCGTAGAAGTTCACGTTGGCCCCCTTGGGGAACGCGGGATTCCAGCGGATCTTCCGCCCCAGCTCCCGAAGCTCGTGCTCGTCGGCGTTTTGGAGATCGTGATAGGGGACCACCGCGTGGGGCAGGCCCGGGTCTCCCAGCTCCACGTAGGAACAGGCGTAGCGCACGCCGTCCACGTCCACCGGGCAGTCCAGCCGGATGGTGGTGGGGTCGTTGAGGCGGACCCGGTAGAGCCGCCGGTCCATCCTCTGCCCGAACACCATTCCGGCGGTGGTCTCCACGGCCTGGGCCTCCTTGGCAAGACCGTTCTCGAAGCCATAGCGGCAGATGCACCGGGCCCCGTTGCCGCACATCTCCCCCACGCTGCCGTCGGAGTTGAAGAACAGCATCTTGAAGTCGCCGCCCTGGTCCGCCGCTTCCACCACCATCAGCCCGTCGGCCCCGATGGAGAGCCGCCGTTCGCACAAGGTCCGGGCGATCTGGGGCAGAGCCTCCGGAGGCAGATGCTCCTCCAGGTTGTTCAAGATGATGAAGTCATTCCCGGCCCCGTTCATCTTCCAGAATTTCATGGGTCCTTTCCTCCTTGTCTGGTTTTCATTATAATCGCACACTCCGCAAATGAACACCGGAGAACGTGCTGTGAACCTTGCAAAAAGTGCGGAGCCTGACCGGCCCCGCCGTTGACAAGTTTGGGGAAGTATGATATATCAGTAACAGCAAGAGGGGAACGGCTCGACCTCCGTACATAGGAGGTGACAACGTGACGGTTTTGGAAACCCTGGCGTTACTGAACCTGATAGCCGTCGTTGTCTTTGGCGTTATTAACGTAACGACAAAGAAATAACCGGCCCCCGCACATGGAACCGGCATTTCTACAGATTTTAAATCTTGTGAGGAAGAGCCGGGCCTGGTGACGACAGGCCGCTCCCCTTGCTTTGATTATACCAGCCTCATCCCGGGCTGTCAACCATAAGATTCACCGGAAGGGAGGTTCCGCCATGCCCCGAAAGAACGCCCGGAACACCAAGGGCCGCATTATCTCCGCCGCCTGGAAGCTCTTCTACGAGCAGGGCTACGAGGACACCACCATCGAGGAGATCGTCTTTGAGTCAGAGACTTCCAAGGGCTCCTTCTACCACTACTTCGACGGCAAGGACGCTTTGCTTGGCACCCTCTCCAACGTCTTCGACGAGAAGTATGAAGAGCTGATTCCCGCCCTCTCCCCGGAACAGGATGCCATCGAGAAGCTGGCCTTCCTGAATTACGAGCTCTTCGCCATGATCGACGGGGGCATCTCCCTGGACCTGCTGGCCCGGCTCCTCTCCACCCAGCTCCTCACCCGGGGGGAGAAGCACCTGCTGGACCGGAACCGGACCTATTTCAAGCTGCTGCGGAAGATCATCGCCGAGGGCCAGAAGGCGGGCCAGCTCCGCACGGACCGGACGGTGAACGAGATCGTGAAGGCCTACGCCCTCTGGGAGCGGGCATTGCTGTACGACTGGTGTCTCTGCGGCGGAGAGTACTCTTTGGTCGCCTACACGGACACCATGACTCCTACGTTCCTGGAGAGCTGGCGGGGGGCGGGCGCGGATAAAAAGGAGACGCCGGAATGAGAAAAAGGCGAGTGCTTGCCTGGCTGCTGTGCGCCGCCCTGCTGGCCGGGTGCCAGGGGAAGCCGAAGGAGACGGCGCCCGCCGTGGACCCCATCTCCCAGGAAGCCCTTTCCCAGGACCTGCGGGACGCCCTGAAGGCGGAGTGGACCTCCTGGAACGCCCTGAGCGAGGATGCGCAGGTGGTCTCCAGCCACTTGCCCGGCTGGTGCAGTCAGGGCTTTGAGGACTGGGCGGCGTGCGAGGTTTTCCTGGGCTTCTCCGTCCCCAATCCTCTGGAGGAGGCGGACTGGCTGGAAAAGGGGACCTATATGGCCATGCCCCTGGGTTTCCGGGACACGCCCCGGGTGAAGGCCGACTGGTACGGCACGGAGGAAGGCTACGTGGACTTGATCGACGCCGAAGCCGGGTACCGCAGCGGCTCCACCCGGGTGACGCTCTCGGCCCTCTTGTACGGGGACCCGGCCAAGGCCAGGCACTCGGACAGGGGCTGGACCCTGGACCTGGGGAAGCAGGAGGCCCCGCCGGACGGGGAGAGGGATGTGCTGCACGTGATCTCGGAGAACACGGAGCGGTACTGCTCCCGCACGGCCTACCTGATCTGGAACGGCGTGCTGTACCATGTCCACGTGGTCGGCGAGCCCGGCGAAAAGACGGAGGTGGAAGAGACCCTGGAACGGGCGCTGGAGGCCTTTTCAGAGGAATCGGAGTGACCGCCGTCCCTTCCCGGCAGAACCAGACTGGGAGGCGCGCGGAAACGATCATGGTTTTTGTCGGAAATTTTATCTAAAAATTGTACGGCTTAAAAGACTTGGTATTTCATAATCTTGTGAAATTTTCACAGAACGAGGTTTAGACTGCATTCTATACCTCGTTCTGTCTTTCATTCTAGTAAAAAGTGTGCTATGATAGCACCCACTGAACGGAAAAGGAGAGAGATTTCATGTCTACCGCACAAATCTGTATCATGGGTACGATCATCGCGTACCTCTGCTTCGTCATCTTCACGGGGGTCATGATCGGCCGCCGGTCCAAGAAGAGCGCCGAGGGCTTCTACCTGGGCGGCCGGGGCATCGGTCCCCTGGTCACCGCCATGAGCGCCGAGGCCTCCGACATGAGCAGCTACCTGCTCATGGGCATCCCGGGCCTGGCCTACCTTAGCGGCGTGGCGGACGCCAGCTGGACCGCCATCGGCCTGGCCGTGGGCACTTACCTCAACTTCCTGCTGGTCGCCAAAAAGCTCCGGCGCTACAGCGTGAAGCTGGACGCCATCACCATCCCCAGCTTTATTTCCAAACGCTATGGGGAGAAAAAGCCCGTCATCATGTGCATCTCTGCCCTGATCATCCTGATCTTCTTCGTGCCCTACGTGGCCTCGGGCCTGGCCGCCGTGGGCAAGCTCTTCAACAGCCTCTTCGGCTGGGACTACATGGTGGCCGCCTGCATCGGCGCGGTGGTCATCATCAGCTACACCTCCGTGGGCGGCTTCAACGCCGTGGCGACGATGGACCTGATCCAGTCCATCATCATGACCTGCGCTCTGGCGGTCATTGTGGTCTTCGGCGTGGTCCAGGCGGGCGGCATGGACGCCGTCATCGCCCACGCCCAGACGCTTCCCGGCTTCTTCAGCTTCACGGAGACCTATAACGTTTCCACCGGCGGGGCGGATCCCTACGGCTTCATCCGCATCATCTCCATGATGGCCTGGGGCCTGGGCTACTTCGGCATGCCCCACATCCTGGTCCGCTTCATGGCCATCCGGGACGAGAACGAGCTGACCCTCTCCCGCCGCATCGCCGCCACCTGGGTGGTAATCTCCATGGGCGTGGCCGTGTTCATCGGCATCGTGGGCCACGCGGTCTCCGCCGCGGGCAGGGTCCCCTTCCTGGAGGGCAGCGCCACGGAGACCATCATCGTCAAGCTCTCCGATTTGCTCTCCAGCTATGGTATTTTCCCCGCTATCGTCGCGGGCTGCATTCTGGCGGGCATCCTGGCCGCCACCATGTCCACGGCGGACTCTCAGCTGCTGGCGGCCTCCTCCGCTTTCTCGGAGAACATCGTCCAGGAGGTCTTCGGCGTCAAGCTGACGGAGAAGCAGACCATGCTCATCGCCCGGCTGACGGTGGTGGTCATCGCGGTCATCGCCCTGTTCCTGGCCTCGGACCCCAACAGCAACGTGTTCCAGATCGTGTCCTTCGCCTGGGCGGGCTTCGGAGCCACCTTCGGCCCCGCCATCCTCTGCGCCCTGTACTGGAAGCGGAGCAACCGCCAGGGCATCATGGCGGGTCTGGTGGCCGGCGGCGTGATGATCTTCGTGTGGAAGTTCCTGGTCCGCCCCCTGGGCGGCGCGTGGGACATCTACGAGCTGCTGCCCGCCTTCGTGGTGGGCCTGGCCGCCATCGTCATCGTCAGCCTGCTGACCCCGGCCCCGGACGCGGGCGCCCTGAAGCTCTTCGACGAGGTAAAGGAGAAGTAATTCCGGCATGAAAACCGCCCGGGGCCGGTCCCCGGGCGGTTTTTTGGTCATTTCCCCCTTGACAAACCGGGCCCTTCCCCGTACAATAGGGCCTGTTAAAAGACGATGAAGGGAAGAAAGACGGGGGAATATCCCGCCCTCAGAGAGCCGGCGGATGGTGCGAGCCGGAGGGGGAGCCCCTGTGCATGACTGGTCCCGGAGTCTTCCGCCCGACAGGTAGGGCGGGACGGTCCGCCCCCGTTACCGGGCCCAGAGGGCCCCGCCCGGCGGGGCTGAACAGGGTGGTACCGCGTAGTGATGACACGCCCCTGGCCGTTGAAGGCTGGGGGCGTTTTTATGTTTCAGAAAGGAGAGAAGACATGATGAGTTCAGGCTTTGGAATGGGGGGCTTCGACCTCCTGTTCTCCATTTTTCCATTTCTATTTATTGCGGTATTCGTCATTGCCATCGGCACGTTTATCGTCACGGCGGTCCGGGGTGCGAGAACTTGGAGCAAGAACAACGCCTCCCCCCGACTGACGGTCGACGCCACCGTGGTGTCCAAGCGGACAGAGGTTTCCCATCACCGCAGCCATGGCGACGGTATTGGACATTCCACCACCTCCACCCACTATTACGCCACCTTCCAGGTGGAGAGCGGGGACCGGATGGAGCTTCCCCTTGACGGCTCCGAGTATGGCCTGCTGGCAGAGGGGGACCGGGGAAGCCTCACCTTCCAGGGGACCCGGTATCTGGGCTTTGAGAGGACCTGACCAATTTAAAAATTCCATTTTCAAATAATAAAGGAGATCACACATGAAGTACGATTTCACCGCCATCGAGAAAAAGTGGCAGGCCAAATGGCTGGAGGAGAAGCCCTTCACCGCCGTCAACGGTGACAAAACCCGGGAGAAATTCTTCGGCCTCATCGAGTTCCCCTACCCCTCCGGCCAGGGGCTCCACGTGGGTCACGCCCGGCCCTTTACCGCCATGGACATCATCTGCCGCAAGAAGCGGATGCAGGGCTTTAACGTCCTCTTCCCCATCGGCTATGACGCCTTCGGCCTGCCCACGGAAAACTACGCCGTGAAAAACCACATCCACCCCGCCAAGGTCACCCACGACAACGTGGAGAACTTCCGTAAACAGCTCCGCATGCTGGGCTACTCCTTCGACTGGGACCGGGAGGTCAACACCACGGATCCGGACTACTACAAGTGGACCCAGTGGATCTTCCTCCAGATGTTCAAGAAGGGCCTGGCCTATAAGGCCTCCATGCCCGTGAACTGGTGCACCAGCTGCAAAATCGTCCTGGCCAACGAGGAAGTGGTGGAGGGCGTGTGCGAGCGCTGCGGCGGCGAGGTCATCCGCAAGGAGAAATCCCAGTGGATGCTGGCCATCACCAAGTACGCCGACCGGCTCATCGACGACCTGGAGGACGTGGATTTCATCAACCGGGTCAAGATCCAGCAGCGCAACTGGATCGGCCGGTCCGAGGGTACGGAGGTGGACTTCACCGCCACCAACGGGGACAAGCTGACGGTCTACACCACCCGGTGCGACACCCTCTTCGGCGTGACCTACATGGTCATTTCCCCGGAGCACCCCTTCCTGGAGCAGTGGAAGGACCAGATCAAGAACTGGGACGAGGTGGCCGCCTATCAGGCCGAGGCTGCGAGAAAATCCGACTTCGAGCGGGGCGAGCTGAACAAGGAAAAGACCGGCGTCCGGCTGGATGGCATCGAGGTGGTGAACCCCGCCACGGGCAAGCACGTCCCCATGTTCGTCTCTGACTACGTGCTGATGGGCTACGGCACCGGCATCGTCATGGGCGTGCCGGGCCACGACCAGCGCGACTGGGAGTTCGCCACGAAATTCGGCCTGCCCATCGTGGAGGTGGTCAAGGGCGGAGACATCACCAAGGAGGCTTTCGTCCTGAAAGACGACACAGGCATCATGGTGAACTCCGGCTTCCTGAACGGCATGACCGTCAAAGAGGCCATTCCCGCCATGAAGGAGCACGTGACCAAGGAGGGCTACGGTCGGCCTAAGACGAACTTCAAGCTCCGGGACTGGGTGTTCAGCCGCCAGCGCTACTGGGGCGAGCCCATTCCCCTGGTGAACTGCGAAAAGTGCGGCTGGGTGCCCCTGCCGGAGGACCAGCTCCCCCTGCTGCTGCCCGAGGTGGAGAGCTACGAGGTCACCGACACCGGCGAATCCCCCCTGGCGAAGATGACCGACTGGGTGAATACCACCTGCCCGAAGTGCGGCGGCCCCGCCCAGCGGGAGACGGACACCATGCCCCAGTGGGCAGGCTCTTCCTGGTACTTCCTCCGGTATATGGACCCCCACAACGACAAGGCCCTGGCCAGCAAGGAGGCCCTGGACTACTGGTCTCCCGTGGACTGGTACAACGGCGGCATGGAGCACACCACGCTGCACCTGCTGTACAGCCGCTTCTGGCATAAGTTCCTCTACGACATCGGCGTGGTGCCCACGGCGGAGCCCTACGCCAAGCGGACCAGCCACGGCATGATCCTGGGCGAGGGCGGAGAGAAGATGTCCAAGTCCCGGGGCAACGTGGTGAACCCCAACGACATCGTGGCCCAGTACGGCGCGGACACCATGCGGCTCTATATCATGTTCGTGGGCGACTTCGAGCAGGCGGCCATCTGGTCCACGGAGGCCGTCAAGGGCTCCAAGCGCTTCCTGGACCGGGTGTGGAATCTGGCGGAGGCCGCCAAGGATGACCCCAACCCCTCCCCCGCCAACGAGGCGATTCTCCACCGGGCCATCAAAAAGGTCACCTTGGACATTGACTCCCTGAAAATGAACACGGCCATCGCGGCCATGATGACGGCGGTGAACGAGCTGACGGCCAACGGGGTCACCAAGGGGGACATGAAGCCCCTGCTCCAGATCCTCTGCCCCTTTGCCCCTCACATCACCGAGGAGCTGTGGGAGAAGTTCGGCTTCGCGGCGGAAACCGGGAAGATGTGCTGCCAGAGCGAGTGGCCTGTCTACGACGAGAGCAAGACTGTGGCCTCCACGGTGGACTTCGCCGTCCAGGTGAACGGGAAATTGAAGGGCACGGTGTCCATGCCTACGGACAGCGAAGAAGCGGCCGTGGTGGAGGCCGCCCTGACGGTGGACAAGGTGCAGAAGGCCACGGCCGGGATGAAGGTGGTGAAGACCATCTTTGTGAAGAACCGGCTGGTGAATTTGATTGTGAAGCCCCAATAACATTGGGGAGATGCAGCCATGAAGATGGCTGGTCTATTTGCACCCCCCATTCTCTCTTTTGCGAAAAGAGAGAATGCGCCGTGCACGGTGGAAGAGAGAAAACGGGGGCGCGCAGGCAGTGCTTCCGATTTCACGAATGTCTTTTGCCCGCGGCGTGGTGCAAGTGGGGGCTTTGGTGGTTGACGCAAGGCCTGACCGTCTGTCCTCGCTGCCGCTAACCTGGCGTTTTATAAAGCAGGAGGGTCTACCGAGTAAGATCGGTAGACCCTCTTTCTTCATCAACTGCCAGGGTGCGGCAGCAAAAAGAGGAGCTGGTCCATTCATCAAGGGACAAACCCCCGCTCAGACTACGCCGCGGCCCGAAGACCTGCGTATACGGAGGAGGCAACTCTTGCGCGCCCCTCGTTTTCTCTTTTGGACCGTGCACGGCCCGTTTTCTCTTTTCGCAAACCAGGGGCCCCCGCCGCGCCCCGCGCGGTGGGGAGAGGAGGAAGGAACGGAGCAGAGCAGAGACCTCGCCGTCAGGCGGGGGCGGAGCGGGCGAAGTTTCTTCCGACGAAATGGGGGGCAATGAACCAGCCATCGCTGGTATCCAGACTCTCCCGCGCGTCAGCGCCGGGATAAGCCCTCCCCGCCCGACAGGGCGAGTACACGTCCCCCTTACAGGGGGAGGTCAAGAGTCCTTTTTCCCCTCCAGCTCGATCTTGCCGTGCTTGGCCTCGTAGGCCTCCA
>CAMXKT010000025.1 GCA_947244595.1 uncultured Oscillibacter sp.
CGGCCTATATCTACCTCATCTACGGCATGTACCACTGCCTGAACTTCGTCACGGAGCCGGAGGGCGAGCCCGCCGCTGTGCTGCTGCGGGCACTGGAGCCCGTGGCGGGGACGGAGACCATGGCCCGCCTCCGCTACGGGGACAAGCCCCTGACGGCCTACCGAAAACAGAATTTTCTCAACGGCCCCGGCAAGATTTGCCGGGCCCTGGCCCTGACCCGGGCGGAAAACGGGCTGGACCTGACGGGGGACGCGCTTTTCATCTGCGACGGGCCGGAGGACGCCGGGCTGCCTCCCTTCCCTGTTTCAGCGAAAGAACACATCATCACCGGTCCCCGGATCGGGGTGGACTACGCGGAGGAGGCCAGGGACTTCCCCTGGCGCTTCCGGCTTGTGAAGGAGGAGTGAGGCCATGTTTTTCTTCGATATGGACGGCGTGCTGACGGACTCCAACGGTATTTGGAAGAAGGTGGACCGGGAGTTCCTGGCCCGCCGGGGGATGAAGTACACCCACGCCTATTACGAGGGCGTGGCCCACGTGCCCCTGCCCCTGGCGGCGGTGTTCACCAAGGAGTTCTGCAAGCTCCCGGAGTCCTGCGAGGCCATCATCGCCGAGTGGATGGAGCTGGCGGCGGACTCCTACGCCCATGTACCGGTAAAGCCCGGCGTCCGGGCCTACCTCAAGCAGTGCAAGTCCGAAGGGCGGCGGATGGCGGTGGTGACCTCCAGCGTGCCGGAGCACTGCCACATGGCCCTGGAGTCCCTGGGGCTGGAGAAGTATTTCGAGCGGGTCACCTTCGCCCAGGAACTGGGCCTGGAGAAGCGGAAGCCGGACATCTGGCTGGCCGCCGCCAAGGCCGCGGACGTCCGGCCGGAGGACTGCACCGTCTTCGACGACAGCCTGGCCGCCTGCCAGGGGGCCAGGGCCGCGAAAATGCGGGTGGTGGGGGTCTACGACGGCCTCTTCACCCAGGACGAGACGGAGATGCGGGGCTACTGCGACGTGTATATCAAATCCTTTGAGGAGCTCCTCTGGATGCCGGAGCGGAAAAAAAGGAAGTGAAGGGACTTCCTCCTTTGCCGGGGCGGGGCTGGTGCGCGCCCTGACGGGCGGGGAGGAAGTCCCTGCCATGATGATGGCTGGGCAATGCACCCCCCATTCTCTCTTTTGCGAAAAGAGAGAATGCGCCGTGCACGGTGGAAGAGAGAAAACGGGGGCGCGGCTGCGGTACGGACTGTTTGATACGAATGTCTCCAGTCCGCGGCGTGGTGCGGGCGGGGGTTTTGGAGGTTGAAGCAAGGCCTGATCTCCCGTCCTCGCTGCCGCTAACCTGGTGTTCCCTGAGACCGCAGTGTTTACCGCTTTCTCTTTCAGAGCCTACTGCATCAGCGGCAGCGGAAAGAGAAGCTTGTCCATTCGATAACAACCCAACCCCCGCTGAATCTACGCCGTGGGCAGAAGACATTCGTAAAAAACCGGAAGCACCCCAGCCGCGCCTTCGTCCAACGTACGCGTCCCCAATTACTTCCTTTTCTCTTTTGGACCGTGCACGGCCCGTTTTCTCTTTTCCTTCTGGTAAGGAAAAGAGAAAATGGGGGGTGCAAATGGACCAGCCCCCAAAGGGCTGAAATCTCCCACCCCGCCGGAACGGCGGAGCAAAACGTCACGGGAGGTCCGGACATCCATCCGGCCCTCCCGCACTTTGGTTTTATATGGCTTTTGCCATCCCGGCGGGCAAACCCGCCCCTGCATCTATCTACACCATCCCCGCCCGCCGCATGGCGGCTTTTTCGCCTTGCCGCAGCTCTTGCCGCGAAGCCGCCTCCGGGCGCGGGAGGAGGGATCCCTGTGGGACTTGCGTCCCTATTTCATCAGCCGTAGAAGTACCGGAACAGGTCCTCGAAGGGGTCGCTGTAATAGCCTCCGTTCCGGTTCCCGCTGTTGTCGTTTCCGCCGTTGGGATAGGACTGCTCCTGCTGGGCCGCCTGCTCCTCCTTAGGCGCCGCGCCCCAGGTGATCTCCACGGTGACGGTCCCATCGGGCCGGTACACCTCCAGAGAGGCGGCATCTCCGGCGGAGTACTTTTTCTTCGCCAGATTCAGGTCCTCCACGGTCTTGATCTCGGTGCCGTCCACCTTCGTGATCACGTCGCCCATTTTCAGTCCCGCCTTCTCGGCGGCGCTGTCCGGCTCCACATAGGTGATGAAAACCCCGGCGGTGACGTCATAGTGGTACTGGGCCGCCCAGTTCTCCGTCATGGTCTGGGGCGTGATGCCCAGGTAGGCCCGGTTGGACACGTATCCGTTGGCCATGATGTCCTTCACCATGGAGAACACGTCGTTCATGGGAATCGCGAAGCCCAGGCCCTCCACGGTGGTGCCGCTGGAGGACTGCGAGTATTTGGCGGAGACAATGCCCACCACCTCGCCGTACTGGTTGAAGAGGGGTCCGCCGGAGTTGCCCGGGTTGATGGAGGTGTCCGTCTGGATCATATTAAAGGGGGTCCCGTCCACGTTGATGGCCCGGTCCACGCAGGAGACCATGCCGCCGCTCATGGAGAAGGTCAGCTCCCCCAGGGGGTTGCCGATGGCCAGCACGTGGTCCCCCACGTTCAGGGTTCCGCTGTCCCCCAGGGTGACGGGCTGGAGCTCCTGGGCCTCCACCTTGATGACCGCGATGTCGTAGTCCTCTTCCCCCCCGATATAGGTGGCGCTGTACTCGTCCCCGCTGTAGGTGGTGACGGTCACCGTTTCCGCGCCCTTTACCACGTGGTAGTTGGTGAGGATGTATCCGTCCTTGCTCAGAATGAAGCCGGACCCGGCGGAGGCGGACTGCACCGGCTGGCCGAAGAAGTTATACCCTGCCGTGGCGGAGGTGCGGATGGACACCACGCTGTTCACATTGGCCGCGTAGACCTCCGCGTCGCTCATGGCCGTTTTCCCGTCCACGTTTCGGAGGGCCACCTGCGTGACAGGGCGGTTGGAGACGTTGATCTCGCTCTTGTTTCCCTCTTCCACATAGCGGGAGGCGGCCCAGACCGCTCCGCCGCCCGCCGCGCCGCCAAGCAACGCGCACACCAGGGCCAGGGCGGTGATCTTCAAGCCCAGGCGGTTTTTCTTCACAGGTCTCACCTCTAATTCAGGGCCCTGGGGGCCGGGCTGCCCACCGGGACGGACGGTCTCCCGCTGGTGGGAGAGCTCGCTGCCGTCCTTGCGGTAGGTGTAGTTGTACAGGTTGTTTTCGTCGTTATACATAATCGGTTTCCTCCTTCATTATGTATCCCGTTCTCTCGCTCTTTAGAAGCTAAGATAACAGGGAACTGTGTCGAACGTGTGAACTGGGATTGTCTGGTTTTTAAATTCTTGAAGCTCCGCCAGTTCCCGGCCGGGGCTTCCTCCGCTTGATGGCCTTAGTATAGGCGGGAGAACTTAAAACTTGCTGAAAGAAGTTTGAAGGATTTTTGAACAAGGAAGCTCTTGCCAACCGGAGGCGGCTGTGCTATCATGAGGTATAGAATTCTTGGTTCAGGAGGTCTTCCCCCATGAAGCTGAAAAAGATTTTGTTATGCGCCCTGGCTCTGGCGCTGCTGACCCTGCCCGTCTCCGCCCACGGCCACCACGGCGGCGGCTGCCACGGCGGGCGGCCCGTCCGTCCCTCTCAGCCCGTCAACCCCACCGTCACCGTCTGCAAGGTGGAGGGCTGCACCATCGCCGGGCGGCATGTCCATGGCGGCGTCACCTACTGCGGATATCCCCACGAAAGCGGCGTCTGTGACAACAACTGCCGGGCGCTCTGCCCGCTGGAGGGCTGCCCCGAGACCGGGCGGCACACTCACAACGGCGTCACCTACTGCGGCTACCCCCACGAAAACGGCTTCTGCGACGGGGCCTGCAAGGCCCTCTGCCCCGTCTACAACTGCTCCATTGACGGGCGGCATGTCCACAACGGCGTCACCTACTGCGGGTATCCCCACCACAACGGCTTCTGCGACGGGGCCTGCCGCCCCCTGTGCACCGCCGACGGCTGCACCATTGAGGGACGGCACGACCACAACGGCGTCCGCTGCTGCGGCTACTATCACCTGGACGGCTTCTGCGACGGGACCTGCCGGGCCCTGTGTCCCGTGGAGGGCTGCGCCGTGGAGGGAATCCACAGCCACAACAACGTCTCCTACTGCGGAGACCACCACTCCCATGGCTTTTGCGAGGGCGTCTGTCACTGAAGAAGCTCCCCGCCTGTTTACGGGACCGCCTTACGGCGGTCCCGTTTTTCATGCCAAAATTTTCAACCCCCTCAAACGCGCATACTCTCTTTTTCCCGGCGCACACTAGGAGAGCGCTGATGAGGCCATCTCTCCTTTCACTGCGGAAACGCGCTGAGGGGACCAAGCGGGACGGCCCCTCAGCGTCTTAAAACTCTTCACGCGGGAGGACGAAACTCATGACCAAGGACTGCACCAACGGAGGCTGCGCCTGCACCCCCAACCAGAGCATCAAATGCACGGTAAACAACTGCGCGAACCACTGCCAGGACACCGGATACTGCGGCCTGAGCACCATCCAGGTGGGCACCCATGAGAGCAACCCCACCATGGTGGAGTGCACCGACTGCCAGAGCTTCAAGCTGAAATGAGCCGGAACGGACGGAACTGAGTGAATCCCGCCCTGTGGGCAGGACCGTTTTGTCTGTTCTTCCTCTCCCCGCAAAATCTCCGGATTTTGCGGGGGTACATAAAAGGAAGGGAGGCGGCGGCATGAAAGCAGCTTGGACGGCCCGGCTGGCCGGCGGCGCGGCGGGCCTGGCCAACGGCCTGTTCGGCGGAGGGGGCGGCATGGTTTTTCTGCCGGTCCTGGCCCGCTGGGGGCGCTTAAGTCAGCGGAAGCTCTACGCCACCTGCGTAGGGGTCATCTTCCCGGTGTGCCTGGTGTCGGCGGCGGTGTATCTCTGGAGGGGCGGCGTGTCCCTGATAACAGCCCTGCCCTACCTGGCCGGGGGACTCCTGGGTGGTTTCTTCGGCGGAAAGCTCTATGGAAAAATTTCCACCAAGTTCCTGAAGTGGCTCTTCGCCGCCTTCCTCTTCTACGCGGGGGTGAAGTATCTGCTGTGACGGACTGGATCATTCCCTTCCTCTGCGGCCTGGGGGCCAGCGTGATATCCGCCTGGGGCGTGGGCGGCGGGACGCTGCTGCTGCTGGTGATGACCCTCTTTTTGGGGGTGGACCAGCGGACGGCCCAGGGGATCAACCTGCTGTTCTTCCTCCCCACCGCCGCCGGCGCCCTGGTCTGCCACGCCCGGGGCGGCTATCTGGACAAGCCCACGCTGAAAGCCGCCGTGCCCATCGCCGTCCTGGCGGCCCTCGTCGGAGCCTGGGTCTCCAACGCGGTGGACGTGGAGGTTTTGCGGAAGCCCTTCGGGGTGTATCTGCTGCTGTCAGGCGTCAGCCTGATCTGGCCGAAAAAGAAAGACGGGAACGCCTAAAACCCGCCCTCCGGGGCGGGACTTTTTGTCCCTCTGGACAGCCGCCGGAGGACCTGCTTAATAGCCGGGAAATCCATCGCACTTTGGGAGGGAAAGCCTATGAACGGCAAAGCCTTTATCTGGGACCTGGACGGAACCCTGCTGGACTCCTACGGCGTGATTGTCTCCAGCCTCCGCCGGACCCTGGAGGAGCTGGGCATCCCCATGGAGGAGGACGAGATCCGCCGCCGGGCCACGGAGGGCTCCGTCAGCGATGTGGTAAACTACGCCTCGGCGGCCACCGGCCGGACCTTTTCGGACATCAAAGGCCGCTACTCCCACATCAGCGGCGGGCGGTATCTGGAAATCGCCGCCATGCCCCACGCTCGGGAGGCCCTAGAGGAGACCGCCGCCCTGGGGGTGGACCACTTCGTCTATACCCACCGGGGCAGCACCACGGCTCCGGTACTGAAAAATCTGCGTCTGGACCGCTTTTTCAAGGAAGTGGTCTCCAGTCTCAACGGCTTCCCCCGGAAGCCCGCCCCCGACGCTCTGCTCTACCTGCTGGAGAAGCACCGGCTGGAGCGGGACCGGGTTTATTACGTGGGGGACCGAACCCTGGACGTGGACTGCGCCAAAAACGCCGGGATCCACAGCGTCCTCTATTCCCCCTCCGGGGCCGGAACGGCGGACTACGTGGTCCGGGACCTGCTGGACGTCCGGGCCATCGCGGCGGAATAGAAAAACAGGCGGGCCTCCGGCCCGCCCCTCTGAAATCTATGACATAGGGAGGAATCGCCATGGAACAACGGGAGCGCGCCGTCCGCCTTTGGTTTGACATGTGGCTGAAAAAGACGGACCTGGGTATTCTGGAGCTCTTCACACCGGACGCCGTTTACATCGAGAGCTGGGGCCCGGAGTACCACGGCTCCGAAAAAATCAGGCACTGGTTCGACGAGTGGAATACCCGGGGAACCGTCCTCCGATGGGACGTCCGGCAGTTCTTCCACAAAGGGGACCAAACCGTCGTCCAGTGGTACTTCCGAAACCGGATGGACGACGGCCGGGAGGAGCCCTTCGACGGCCTGTCCCTCATCCGCTGGGACCCGGCAGGCCGCATCCGCTTTTTACAGGAGTTCGGCTGCAACGAAAACCGCTATGACCCCTACCGGGACGGCCCCATTCCCCGGTTTCAAGGGGGCCCCGCCGCCTGGTTCTAACATACAAAAGTGCAAAACGCCGCCCGGGCAGAGAGCCCGGGCGGCGTCCTGTCATGCGCAAACCATCTCACAGCCCCAGAATCGCCGAGGCGAAGCGGAAGTAAATCAGCAGGGACAGCGCGTCCACAATGGTGGTGATGAAAGGCGAGGCCATCACCGCCGGGTCGAAGCCGATGCGCTTGGCCAGCAGCGGCAGGGAGCAGCCCACCAGCTTGGCGCACAGCACCGTCCCCACCAGGGTGGCGCAGACCACCAGGGCCACCTGGGGCGTCACCGTGGGGTTCTGGAGGAGCCAGCGGTCCACCAGCATCATCTTCACGAAGTTGGCCGCCGCCAGGCACAGCCCGCAGCAGATGGAAACCCAGAACTCCTTCCACAGCACCTGGAACAGGTCGCTGAACCGAACCTCCCCCAGGGACAGCGCCCGGATGACCGCGGTGGAAGCCTGGGTGCCGCTGTTGCCGCCGGTGCCGGAGAGCATGGGGATGAAGGACGTCAGAATGGCGCAGGCCATGAGGGACTTCTCAAAGTGGGTCAGGATGATGCCTGTGAACGTGGCGGAGAGCATCAGCAGCATCAGCCAGGGGGTCCGGGCCTTCCAGGTCTCGTAGATGCCCGTTTTCAGATAGGGCTTGTCGCCGGGGAGCATGGCGGCCATCTTTTCGATGTCCTCCGTGACCTCTTCCTGGAGGACGTCGATGGCGTCGTCGACGGTGACGATGCCAACCAATCGCTCTTCCTTGTCCACCACCGGCAGGGCCAGGAAGTCGTACTTCCCCAGGGCCCGGGCCACGGCCTCCTGGTCGTCCAGGGTCTGGACGGCGATGAGGTTCCGCTCCATGATGTCCCCGATGACATCGTCCTCCTCCGCCAGGAGGAGGGTGCGGATGGTCAAAAGGCCGATGAGGTGCCGCCGGTCGTCGATGACATAGCAGATGTTGATGGTCTCTTTGTCCGGCCCCGTCCGGCGGATGCGCTTTAAGGCGTCCTCCACCGTCATGGTCTCCTTCAAGTCCACAAACTCCGTGGTCATGATGCTGCCGGCGGAGTCCTCCGGGTACTTCAAGACCTCGTTGATGCTCTTGCGCATCTCCGGGTCACAGTGGCGCAGAATGCGTTTCACCACCCCGGCGGGCATCTCCTCCACGATGTCGGCGGCGTCGTCCAAGTACAGCTCGTCCAGGACCTCTTTCAGCTCCGTGTTGGAGAAGCTGTGGATCAACAGCTCCTGGTCGTCGCTGTCCAGCTCCACAAAGACCTCCGCCGCCAGCTCCTTGGGCAGCAGCCGGAAGACCACCGGGACCTTCTCGTCCAGGTCCGTGCAGAGCGCGGCGATGTCCGCCGCCTCCATGGGCAGCAGCAGGTCCCGCAGCTCCGCGTAGTGTTTTCGGCCATACAGTTCCTCGATCTTCTCCACCAGCTCCGTCCGGTCGTTCTGCGCCTCAAACATGCCGCGGGACCCCCTTTCCAGGGCCCGCAAGGGCCCGTTCTCACAACTATCATCCTATCCCTATTTCCGGTTTCTGTCAAGGCTCTTGATTTTCCTCGACCTTTCCGGAAATTTGTGGTATAATACAAATCTGTTCGGCGCCCCTTGTCCGGCGCCGCGCGATACAGAGACTCACCCCCCGCCAAGAAAGGACGGTCATACTATGTGGGCTGACAAAAGCGTATTCTATCAAATTTACCCCCTGGGCTTCTGCGGAGCGCCGAAGGAAAACGACGGCGTCCTCGAAAACCGCATCGGAAAAATAGCGGACTGGGCCCCGCACATCCAGAAGCTGGGGGCCGACGCCGTCTACCTCTCCCCTATCTTCGAGAGCGACCGCCACGGCTACGACACCCGGGACTACCGGAAGGTGGACTGCCGCCTGGGGACCAACGAGGACTTCGCCCAGGTGGTGAAGACCCTCCACGCCCACGGCATCCGGGTGGTGCTGGACGGCGTGTTCAACCACGTGGGCCGGGGCTTCTGGGCCTTCCGGGACGTGCAGGAGAAGAAGTGGGACTCCCCCTATAAGGACTGGTTCCACATCAACTTCGACGGCAACTCCAACTACAACGACGGCTTCTGGTACGAGGGCTGGGAGGGCCACTTTGAGCTGGTAAAGCTGAACCTCCGCAACCCCGCCGTGGTGGACTACCTGCTGGACTGCGTAAAGTTCTGGGTGGACGAATTCGACATCGACGGCCTCCGGCTGGACGTGGCCTACTGCCTGGAAATCGACTTTCTCCGCCGCCTCCGGTCCTTTACCGAGGGCTTAAAGCCGGAATTCTTCCTGGTGGGGGAGACCCTCCACGGAGACTACAACCGCTGGGTGGGGGACGGCCTGCTGCACTCCTGCACCAACTACGAGTGCTACAAGGGTCTCTACTCCAGCCTGAATTCCATGAACCTCTTCGAGATCGTCCACAGCCTCAAGCGCCAGTTCGGCCCGGAGCAGTGGACCCTCTACAAGGGCAAGCACCTCCTCTGCTTCGCCGACAACCACGACGTGACCCGGGCCGCCAGCGTCCTGACGAACCCCCGGCACCTGCCTCTGATCTACGGCCTGGCCTTCGGCATGCCCGGCATCCCCTGCCTGTACTATGGCAGCGAGTGGGGGGCCCTGGGGGAGAAGTCCCAGGGGGACGACGCCCTGCGCCCCGCCTTCGACGCGCCGGAGTGGAACGAGCTGACGGATCAGATCGCCGCTATGGCACGAGCCCACCGGGAGAGCGAGGCCCTGTGCTACGGCGACTTCAAGGACGTCGTTCTCACCAACCACCAGACCATCTTCCAGCGCCGGACGGACAGCGAACGGGTGCTGGTGGCCGTCAACGCCTCGGACCAGCCCTACACCGCCCACTTCGACGCGGGCTGCGGCCAGGCGGTGGACCTGATTACCGGGAAGCTCCACGACTTCGGCGGCGGCAGCGAACTGCCCCCCTACAGCGTGGCGTTCTGGAAGTGCGAGAAAACATAAATACTTTATAAAAGCTACAGTCACCGCCAAGGACCAACCTTGGCGGTGACTTTTTTACTCCGTCCCGCTCCAAGCGCTCCGCCGCGCCCCGGCGGAAAGCAGGGTGAACTCGTTCTTCCGGAAGCGGATCAGCCCCTCCGCCTCCATGCGGCTCAGCTCGTGGGACAGGGCGCTGCGGTTCACGCAGAGGAAGGCCGCCAGCTCCTCCCGGGAGAAGGGAATGCGGAAGGTGGCGGCCCCCCGGCGCTCCGCCTGCATGGTGAGGTAGACCAGCACCCGGTCCCGAAGGCCCCGCTGGGCCAGGATGGCCAGGCGGTAGTGTTTGCGGAGGTTGTCGTCGGAAAGAATGGTCAGCAGATTCCGCCGGAGAACCGTCTGCGCCTCTCCGGGCAGCGCCCACGGCTCCAGCAGCAGCGCCCCGGAAAACTGAAGGACCTCCAGCCGGTCCGCCGCCACGGCGTAGTAGGGCGAACGGCGGCTTCGGGTGCAGATGAGATCCGTCCCCAGGGTATAGCCGGGTCCCAGGGCGTCCATGAGGCTGCTGGTCCCGTCGGAGAAGATCTGGGAAATCTGGACCTTCCCCTGGAGGACCACGGCGAACCAATCCACCCGGTCCCCCGGCGCGATGAGGACCGCCTGCCGCTCAAACTCCCGGCGCTTCCCCCTAGGCAGGATCTCCCGCTCCAGGGCCTCCCGGGGCAGGTCCTGAAACAGGCGGCACCGGGCCAGCAAACGCGTATCCATGGGCTTCCCTCCCTTCCTGGAAATTATAGCAGAAAAATGTTGTTGGGACAACTTCTTTTTCTCCGGACCTCCTTTATAATAAGTCCAACTTACGCCGCCAGGGAAGGAAGGGAGCCGCCATGCGGGACCGCTGCGCCAGAAACATCACCTATCTGCGCCTCTCCGTCACGGACCTCTGCTCTCTCCGCTGCCGGTACTGCATGCCCGCCGGGGGAGTCCTCAAGCGGGAACACGGGGACATCTGCTCCGTGGAAGAGCTGGTGGAAATCGCCCGGGCCGCCGTGGACTGCGGGGTCCGCAAGGTCCGCCTCACCGGGGGAGAACCTTTGGTCCGCCGGGGCATTTTGGACATCTGCCGGGGGATTTCCGCCATCCCGGGGGTGGAGGAGTTGTGCCTCACCACCAACGGCGCGGCCCTCCCTCGACTGGCGGGGCCCCTCAAGGAGGCCGGAGTGGACCGGCTGAACGTCAGCCTGGACACCCTCCGGCCGGACCGCTACGCCTACATGACCCGGGTGGGCCGCCTGGAGGACGCGCTCCGGGGCCTGGAGACCGCGGCGGCGGCGGGCTTCACCGGGACCAAGCTGAACGTAGTGCTGATGAAGGGCTTCAACGAGGACGAAATCCCCGACTTCGTGGACCTGGCCCGGCGGTACCCCGTGGAGGTCCGCTTCATTGAATTGATGCCCATTGGCGAGGGCAAAAACGCCCAATTCCTCCCCGCCCAGGCGGTGCTGGACGCCTGCCCGGACCTCCGCCCGGCGGAGGGCTCCGGCGTGGCCCGGCGGTACCGCCCCCCGGTTGGGCCGGGGCTGGTGGGGCTCATCGAACCCATGAGCCACCGCTTCTGCGGAAGCTGCGACCGCATCCGAGTGACGGCGGACGGGAAATTAAAGCCCTGCCTCCACTCGGACCAGGAGCTCCCCCTCCGGGGCCTCCACGGCGAGGAGCTGCGCCGGGCCATCGAAACCGGGATCGCCGCCAAGCCGGAGCGGCACCACATGAACGAGACCGGCCGCAGTCAGGCGGGCCGGAACATGCACCAGATTGGAGGATGAAGCCAATGGAATTGACCCATATCAACGAACAGGGCCGGGCCCGCATGGTGGACGTGACCGGCAAGGATGTCACCTTCCGGCAGGCGGAAGCCGAGGGCCGGGTCCGCATGGCCCCGGAGACGGTGGAGCTCATCCGCACCGGCGGGGCCCCCAAGGGGGACGTGCTGGCCGTGGCCCAGGTAGCGGGGATCATGGCCGCCAAGCGGACCCACGAGCTCATCCCCATGTGCCACCCTCTGCGGCTGACGGCGGTGGACATCGCCTTCACCCTGGAGGAAGCCGCCGTCCACATCCGCTCCAAGGTAAAGTGCAAGGGGGAGACCGGCGTGGAGATGGAGGCCCTGACGGCGGCCTCCGCCGCGGCGCTAACCATCTACGACATGTGCAAGGCCGTCCAGCGGGACATGGAGATCACCGATATCCGCCTCTGCCGGAAGAGCGGGGGGAAAACCGGCGACTATGTAAAGGAGTGGTGAACGTGGCAGAGGTGGTGTCCGTCAACATCAGCGAGAAAAAGGGCACGGTAAAGCGGGAGGTCCCGGAAATCCAATTGAAGCTCCGCCACGGCATCCTGGGGGACGCCCACGCCGGGGACTGGCACCGGCAGATCTCCCTTTTGGCGGAGGAGAGCGTGGACAAGATGCGCTCCCTGCTGCCCGGTCTGGAGCCCGGGGCCTTCGCCGAGAACATCAACACCCGGGGTATCGAATTAAAGGCCCTCCCCGTAGGGACCCGGCTCCGGCTGGGAGAGACGGTGGTGGAGGTCACGCAGATCGGCAAAGAGTGCCACAACGACTGCGAGATTAAAAAGCGCACTGGAAGGTGCGTTATGCCCACCGAGGGCATCTTCGCTGTGGTGGTGACGGAGGGAACAGTCCGCAAGGGCGACAAAATAGAGATTCTAAAAGATTCTATATAAGGAGCGAGCGCCATGAAGCTGATTCCAACCAAAGAGGCCGTGGGCCACGTCCTCTGCCACGACATGACCCAGATCATCCCAGGGAAGTACAAGGATGCCCGCTTCCGCAAGGGCCATGTGGTCCGGGAGGAGGACATCCCTGTTCTGCTCTCCATGGGCAAGGAACACCTCTACGTCTGGGAGATGGTCCCGGGGATGGTCCACGAAAACGACGCGGCGGAGCGCCTTTGCTCCCTCTGCCGGAACCAGAACATGGATCGGAGCCCCGTCAAGGAGGGCAAGATTGAGCTCACGGCCGCGGCGGACGGGCTGTTCCTGGTGGACAGCGCCAGACTCAACGCCGTCAACGCCCTGGAGGACATCATGATCGCCACCCGCCATGGCAGCACGGCGGTCCGCAAGGGGGACAAGCTGGCGGGGACTCGGGTCATCCCCTTGGTGATTGAGGAGGAAAAGCTCCGCCGGGCGGAAGCCGCCGCCGGAACCACTCCCCTACTGGAGCTGCTGCCTTGGAAGCTGAAAACCGCCGCCATCGTCGCCACCGGCAGCGAGGTAGCCAAGGGTCTGATCCAGGATTCCTTCACTCCGGTGGTGGAACGGAAGCTGGCGGAATTCGGCATCGAGACCGTGGCCCGCCGGACGCCGGGGGACGACATGGAGAACGTGAAGAACGCCATCCTGGAGGTCAAGGCCGCAGGACCGGACCTGATCCTCTGCACCGGCGGCATGAGCGTGGACCCGGACGACAACACCCCCGGAGCCGTGAAGCGCAGCGGAGCGGAGATCGTTTCCTACGGCGCGCCGGTGCTGCCGGGGGCCATGTTCCTGCTGGGGTACTTTGAGGACGGGACCCCTATTGCGGGCCTTCCCGGCTGCGTCATGTACGCCAAGCGGACCATCTTCGACCTGGCGCTCCCCAAGCTCGCCGCCGGGGTCCCCGTCACTCGAGGGGACATCACGGTCCTAGGCGAGGGCGGGCTGTGCCTGGGCTGCGAGGTCTGCACGTACCCCAACTGCGGGTTTGGAAAGTAATTCATTAACTTTTATAAATTATAATTGAAAGTGAGGTCGTCTATGAAACGGCTGCTGCCCCTTCTGCTGGTTCTGCTGCTCCTGTCCGCCTGCGGCGGCTCTAAGAAAGAGGAGATGGAGCTGACGGTCTTCGCCGCCGCCTCCCTCCAGGAGACCCTGACGGAGTGCGGGGCGCTGTACCAAAAGGACCACCCCGGCGTCACCCTGGTCTTTAACTTCGACTCCTCCGGCACCCTCAAGACCCAGATCGAGGAAGGGGCGGCGTGCGACCTCTTCATTTCCGCCGGGCAAAAGCAGATGGATGAGCTGGACGCCGCCGTGGCTCCCGCCGTCAACGCGGACGCTCCGGAGGGGACCGGGGCGGAAGAACTGGACCTCGTCCTGTCCCACACCCGGGTAAACCTGCTGGAAAACAAGGTGGTCCTGGCGGTCCCGGAGGGAAACCCGGCGGGCGTCCGGAGCTTTGACGATTTGAAAGCCGCCCTGGAGGACGGGGATATCCTCCTGGCCATCGGCAATGAGGACGTGCCCGTGGGCCAGTACACCCAGAAAATCTTCGCCCATTACGGCTTGGATGAAAGCGTTTTGAACGCCGCCGGAGCGCTGACCTACGGCTCCAACGTGAAGGAGGTCACCACCCAAGTGGACCAGGGGACCGTGGACTGCGGGATCATCTACGCCACGGACGCCTTTTCCGCCGGGCTGGAAACCGTGGACGCCGCCACGGCGGAGATGTGCGGGCAGGTGATCTATCCCGCCGCCGTGCTGAAAGACAGCGTCCACTTTGACGAGGCCGTGGACTTCCTCACCTGGCTGGGCGCGGCCGACGGGGGCGTCCCCGTCTTCGAGGCCGTGGGCTTCACGGGAATCAATTAATAAAATGGGAGGGTCCCCATGGACTGGTTTCCCCTTTACAACTCCATCCGCATCGCCGCCGTGTCAACGGTCCTGGTGTTCTTCCTAGGCATTTTTGCCGCTCAGGCCATCGCAAAACTGCCCCGGCTGGTGAAGGGCGTCCTGGACGTGGTATTGACCCTGCCCCTGGTGCTGCCCCCCACGGTGGTGGGCTGGCTGCTGCTGCTGGCCCTGGGGCCCCGCCGGCCCCTGGGGGGCTGGTTTCTGGAAACCTTCGGCCTCCGGCTGACCATGACTTGGCAGTCCGGGGTCTTTGCCGCCGTTGCGGTGAGCTTCCCCCTGATGTACCGCACCGCCCGGGGGGCCTTTGAGTCCTTCGACCAGACCCTGGCCCAGGCGGGACGGACCCTGGGGCTTGGGAACGCCTACATTTTCTGGCGGATTCAGATGCCCGTCTGCCGCCAGGGCATTCTGGCGGGAACGGTGCTGGCCTTCGCCCGGGCCCTGGGGGAGTATGGGGCCACGTCCATGCTGGCGGGCTACACCCCGGGCCGCACCGCCACCGTCTCCACCACCGTCTACCAGCTCTGGCGCACCGGACAGGACGGCCTGGCCCTCCGCTGGGTGCTGGTGAACCTGGGGATCTCCGCCGCCGTGCTGCTGGCGGTAAACCTGCTGGAGCGAAGGGAGGGACGCTCATGGCCCTGACGGTTCAGCTTCAAAAGCGCTATGGGGACTTCCTTCTGGACGTGAATTTCACGGTGGAAAACGGGGAGGCTCTCGCCCTGCTAGGGGCCTCCGGCTGCGGGAAGAGCACGACTTTAAAATGTATCGCCGGCATCGACCGGCCGGACCGGGGCCGGATCGAGCTGGACAGCCGGGTCCTCTTCGACAGCGAGGCGGGTATTGACCTCCCGCCGCAAAAACGGCGGGTGGGCCTCCTCTTTCAGAGCTACGCCCTCTTTCCCAACATGACCGTGGAACGAAACGTGGCCGTCTGCCTGGGCCGCCTGGATCAGCGGAGGCGGCGGGAGCGGACGGCGGAGCTGCTGGCCCTGCTCCGTCTGGAGGAACAGGCGGCCCTCTACCCCCGGCAGCTCTCCGGCGGGCAGCAGCAGCGGGCGGCCCTGGCCCGCATTCTGGCGGCGGAGCCCCGGGCGCTGCTGCTGGACGAGCCCTTTTCCTCCCTGGACAGCTTCCTGAAATGGCAGCTGGAGCAGGAGCTCCGGGAGATCTTAGGCCGCTTCTCCGGACCGGTGGTCTGGGTCAGCCATGACCAGGGGGAAAGCCGCCGGAACTGCCCCCGGGTCTGCGTCCTGGAAAACGGGCGGTCCGCCCCGGTGACGGACATGGCGGAGCTGATGACAAACCCCGGTACTGTCAGCGCCGCCCGGCTCTCTGGGTGTCAAAATTACGTTTCCATCCGCCCCGGCCCCGCCCCGGGGCTGGTGGAGGTCCCGGACTGGGGCCTGACGCTCCGGGCCGCCGCCCCTTGGCGGGAGGGCGTCACTACCTTGGGCCTCCGGGCGGATCGTGTCCGTCCGGAGGAGGCGGAGGAGGCCAACGCTTTCCCCTGTCAGGTCGTCCGGGTGGTGGAGGACGGAACCTCCCTGCTCGCCGCTCTTTGTCCGGAGGCCGCCCCCCCCGGGGCCCCGCTTCTCTGGATGGAACTGCCGAAAGACGTCTGGGCCGCTCTGCCGGACCATGCCCGCCTCCTGGTAGCGGTCCGCCCGGAAGACCTGATGCTGTTGAATGAATAGGAGGAGATCCCATGTACACAGCCGCCGTTTTGACCGTCAGCGACCGGAGCTTCCGGGGCCTGCGCCCCGACGAGGCGGGCCCGCTGGCCGCCTCTTTGCTGGAGGAGGCGGGGTATCAGGTGATAGAGACCGCCGTGGTCCCCGACGAGCGGCCGGACATCGAGGCCGCCCTCATCCGTCTGGCGGATGAGACGCGGGCCGCCCTGGTAGTGACCACCGGCGGCACCGGTTTTTCTCCCCGGGACGTAACCCCGGAGGCCACCTTGGCCGTCTGTGAGCGCCCGGCCCCCGGCATCCCGGAGGCCATGCGGGCCGCCTCCCTGGCCATCACTCCCCGGGCCATGCTGTCCCGGGCGGCGGCGGGCATCCGGGGCGGGACCCTCATCGTCAACCTGCCCGGCAGTCCCAAGGCCGTCCGGGAGAACCTGGAGGCGGTGCTCCCAACCCTGGAGCACGGCTTAAAGATGCTCTTGGGCGGGCCCGCCGACTGTTACTTTTCTCAGAGAGAAAAGTAACCAAAGAGCCTTATCGCGCTCTGGTCGTCTGGCGTTTTACCAGGCCGAAGCGACGGCAACCTGATTTGTGCCTTTCAGAACATTAAAAGACTCCTGCTTATCTGGCAGGAGTCTTTTTTATATACCCTAGAAATGCGACGGGCACCCATGCTCCACCGCTCCGGCGGCCTCCCGGCGGAGGGCCCGCTCGTAGATCAGCTCCCCAGTGACGCTGACGGCGATCTCCTCCGGGGTCACCGCCTTGATGGCCGTGCCGATGGGGGTGTGGACCCGCTGGATGGCCTCCTCGGGGATTCCCGACTCCCGGAGTTTTTGGTTCACATAGGCCGTCTTCGTTCGGGAGCCCATGACGCCCACATAGGCCAGGGGACGGCGCAGGAGCTGTTTCTCCACCTCCAGGTCGTGGCTGTGGCCGCTGGTCATCACCACGGCATAGTCCTCCGGCGTCAGCACCAGCCCGGAAGCGATATCGGTGTAATCATGACAGACCACGGTCTCCGCCTCCGGAAAGCGGGCGGGATTGGCAAACTCAGGCCGGTCGTCGAACACGACCGGCCGAAAGCCCACGCTCCGCAGCACCGGAACCAGAGCCAGGGCGCAGTGTCCCCCGCCGAAGATGACCACCCGCTCTCCCACCGGCAGGGGCAGGACCAGCCGCCTTCCGTCCCAGGCGGGACCCGCCGGGCCCTCGTCCAGCAGACTCGGGTCCGATTCCGCCTCCAGGGCCAGCCAGCCCTTTTCGTGGGCCTCCAGCCGCTCCAGAGCTTTCCCGGCCAGGGTTCTCCAGGCGGCGCTGTCGTGGGGGAGGAACTGGAACAGCGCCTCCTGCTCCCCGCCGCAGACGGAATCCAGCGCCCCGCCGTGGCGGAGCTCCAGGCGGTGGAGCTGGGACCGTCTCTCTCTCAGCAGCGCCGCCGCCAGGGTCAGAGCCTGGGCCTCCCCCGGCCCGCCGCCGACGCTTCCGGCGATCAGGCCCTCCCGGCCCGCCAGCAGCTGGGCCCCGGCCCCCCGGGGGGTGGACCCTTCGGCGGAGACGATTGTGACCAGAACCGCGTCCTCTCCCCGGTCCAGCAGGGCCACGAGGTTTTCAAATATCCCGCGCATAGGGGCGCTCCCTTCCCGCCGTCCGGTCAGCCTCCCGCCAGGAGCGGATACGCCGCCCAGGACAGCGCGTATAAGATGTAGATGTGGGCAGGGTAGAACACGTAGAAGAACCGCTTCGGCCCCTGTCCCCGCTCTCCATTGTAGCACAGCATCAGGATGGCCGCAAGAGCGCCGTACCACTCATAGGCCTCCGTGAACATCATGGTCCAATGGAACTCCGGGGACCGGGAGAACACCAGCAGGGGATAAAGGAAATTATAAAGCACCGTGAAGGCCGCAAACACGCTGGCCTGGACCCTTCGTTTCTTTCGGAAGCCGTACAGCAGGATTCCCGTAAGAATCGTGCCGATGCTGGCGTCCGGATTCGAGTTCCACATGGGCAGGAGGGTATATCCCAGGACGGACAGGGGCATCTGGAGAGCGGGGACCATCCCCATGAGCATACTTGCCAGGACAGGCCACGACAGAGGCAGGACCACCGCCGCCAGCCCCAGGCCCCAGCGCCGCTCTCCCAGCCAATCCATGCCCTGAAAGACCACCATCAAAATGGCAAAGGAGGTCATCATGCCGTTCATGGGATAGAAGCCGTCGGGCCGGAGCGGGAGGAGGCCGGTCATCATCAGGAACAGGAGGCCGGACATCAGCAGGTGAATTCCATATACTTTTATAAAGTATTTTCTTCTGTTGCTGGTGTGGGCGAAGCCCTCCGCCAGACAGAATAGGAACAGCGGCGCGGACAACCGCCCCGCCATGCTGAACCACTCCGGGACCCGGCCCGTGTAGGCGAACATATAGTGGATGTGGTCCAGGACCATCAGAATCAGAGCGATCCATTTCAGCCTCGTGGAACTGAGACCTCTTGTCTTCGCAAGTTCCATGTAGTATCCTCCTCGTTAATTGTATTATTTAACTGGTACAATAGTATAATAACACAGTTGGGAGAACCTGTCAAGCAAAAATGCGCCCGGCCATTCGGCCGGGCGCGGGGGAAGAAAGAAGGTGGAGTTCTTTCAACCTTTTGATTTAAGCGAGGCTGCTGTTCTTGGAGCGGATGACGAACAGCGCGCCCACCATCAGCACGATGCCGATGGGCAGACCCAGCAGGCCGGGCAGGCCGACGCTCACCAGAATGCCCGCGATGAGGTAGGTGACGCCGGACACCACCGCGCAGGTGATGGCGTAGG
>CAMXKT010000026.1 GCA_947244595.1 uncultured Oscillibacter sp.
AGGCCAAGTTCGAGACCTGGGGCCCCTTCGAGGACATTGAGATCTTCAAGTGGGAAGGCTTCGTGCCCGATCTGAGCGACAAGGAATACGTCGCCCAGCTCAAGGCCCGGATGCAGGACCGCCTGAACTATGTGACCAACCTGGACACCGACGAGGGCGGCTTCAACAAGCTCCCCGAGGACGCCGCCGCGGCCATCAAGAAAGTCGTGGATGAGGCGAATACGCTGTAATCCCCTTATCCAAGAACCAAAACGGACTCCCCTTTCGGGGAGTCCGTTTTTCCTTTAGAGTGCTCTCCAGGCCTCGGGCTTGAGGCGGGTCAGGTCCTGCTCGGCGCGCCGGACATCCGCCAGCATGGCAACCTTATCCTTGTTCAGCGTCCCCCGTAGGGACAGGTAATTGCTGGCGTGGTTCATGCGGAAGACGCTGCCCGGGCTGTCCAGGTTCTCCACCAGCAGCCGGGTCTCCTCCAGCACCTGGGGCTGGGTCAGGAGCTGGAATTTTCCCTCGTGGACCCAGTCGTAAAGGGGGGTCTCCGGCTCCACCATCAGCGTCAGCATGCCGATATACTCCGGATTCATGGCGTTGAAGGCCTTGGCGGTGTCCACGGCGTGGCGCTCTAAGAGCTCCGGCCCCCCCAGGCCGGTGATGGCCGTGACGGACAGGGCGATCCCGCACTGCCGCACTTTTTGCCCCATCTCGATGATCTCCGCCGCGCCGTGGCCCTTGCGCATGAGGGTCAGCACCTCGTCGCTGCCGGACTCCAGGCCCATGTAAACCATGGTCAGCCCCTTCTCCCGGAGGGTCCGCAGCTCCTCCTCGGTCCGGATACGGATGGAGGCAGGAGAAGCGTAGCTGGTCACCTGGCGGCACTCCGGGAACAGCTCCCGCACCGTGTCCAGGATGACATAGAGCTCCGCCGCTTTCCGTACCAAAGCGTCCCCGTCCGCCAGAAAGACCTTCTCAATGTGGTGATAGACCTGCCGGGCGATGCGGAAGTCTTCCAGCACCTCTTCCAGGGGGCGGACGGCGAAGCGCTTCTCCTTGTACATGCTGCAGAAGGCGCAGGTGTTGTGGCTGCACCCGTAGGTCACCTGGACGATGAGGCTCCGGGCCTCGGAGGGCGGGCGGTACACGCTGCCGTAGTATCTCATAGGCCTAATTTCTCCAGGGCGGCCATCTTGAGGCAGACGCAGAACACCACCATGGCCTGCTCCAGCTCCTCCACCGGGGGCAGAGAGGGGGCAATGCGGATGTTGCTGTCCCGTGGGTCCTTTCCATAGGGGAAGGTGGCCCCGGCGCTGGTCATGGTGACCCCCGCCTCCTTGCACAGGGCCAGGGTCCGCTTGGCCGTGCCGGGCATGGCGT
Source organism: uncultured Oscillibacter sp. (assembly GCA_947244595.1). Lineage (GTDB taxonomy): Bacteria > Bacillota > Clostridia > Oscillospirales > Oscillospiraceae > Oscillibacter. The sequence goes on from CAMXKT010000026.1 coordinate 1,369, forward strand.
CGAAGGACACGAAATACCCGCCCTTGGGCCGCCGCCAGGAGGCGATCTCCAGAGGGGCGATTTCCCGGTCCAGGGCGTCCACCACGCAGCGGAACTTGGGGCCCATGACGGCGGCGTGTTTTTTCATCAGCTCCAGGGTATGGGCCTTGTCCTTGAGGTACAGCACGTGGCGCTGCTGGTTCACCTTGTCGAAGCTGATCACCTGGGGCATGAGGAGCTTTTCCATGTGGGCCATGTTGGCCTCGGAGCAGGCGAAGCAGGCCACGCCCGCGCCGGGGAGGGTGATCTTGGACGTGGAGGCGAATTCGAAGACCATGTCGGGGTGCCCCGCCCCGGCGCAGATGGACAGGATGTCCGGAAAGGGCACGTAGTCCCCCTCGAACTCGTGGACGCAGTAGGCGTTGTCCCACATAATGGTGAAGTCCGGCGCGGCGGGCGTCAGGGCCGCCAGGCGGCGGATGGTCTCCTGGGAGTAGATAACCCCCTCGGGGTTGGAGTACTTGGGGACACACCAGATACCCTTGACGGCGGGGTCCTGGACAGCGGCCTCCACGGCGTCCATGTCGGGGCCCTCCTCCGTCATGGGGATGGCGATCAGCTCAAAGCCGAAAGTCTCCGTTACCCGGAAATGCCGGTCGTAGCCGGGAGCGGGACAGAGCCATTTAATCGTCTCCTCTTTGCACCAGGGCCGGGGGCTGTGCAGCAGGCCGTGGGTGTAGCCCTTGGCGATGGTGTCGTACATCAGCTGCAGGCTGGAGTTGCCCCCGGCGAAGACCTGTTCGGGCTTGCAGCCCAGGATGTCCGCGAAGAGCCGCCGGGCGGCGGGGAGGCCGTTCATCTCGCCGTAGTTCCGCACGTCGACGCCGTCGGAGACGTAATCCCCCGGGTCCCGCATCAGGCCGAAGATATCGCTGACCAGATCCAGCTGCTGTTTCCCGGGCTTGCCCCGGGCCATGTTGAGCTGCCGCCCCTGGGCTTTCAGGGCTTCAAATTCTCCCTGCAGGCGGGCGTACTTCTCTTTCCGCTCCGCCGGGGTAAGCGTGGCGTATGGCTTCATAATAAAAATCCATCCTTTCTGTCGGTGGTTTCGATACAGCCTAGTATAGCGAATCCGCAGGGCGGTTTCAAGTCCTATTTCCCGATGGATCGGGCGGTCTGCCGTCCCGCGCCGCCGACGGCGCGCCAAGACGGCGAATTTTCGGGAAGGCCGTCGATAAGTCAATACGTTTTGTCATATACTATGGCGTACAATACAAAGCGTTTACCATTTTTGCCCAGGCCGGGCATGTTTTCCCCCGCCGCCGCATAAGGTGGAAGATACCGCCCGTTCCGCTACAAAGGAGGAAGCCCATGAGACGAAACAGACGAGAAAGCCAGGTCAGCCAGTCCATCGCCGTGTCGGCGCTGCTGCTGGCGGCGCTGTTCCTGCTGCCCCTGGCGGTGGTAGTCCCCTTCCGCTCCGCCCTCTTTGACCGGGAAGAGCCCGTGGACGAGACGGAGCAGGAGCCTCCTCTCCCCCCTTTCGCCGCCGGGGAACGGGACGCGGCCCGGTCCCTCCGGGTGCTGGACGGGGAAACGGTCCTGGAAATGGACCTGGGAACGTATCTGGCTGGGGTGGTACGGGCGGAGATGCCCGCCTCCTTTGAACCGGAGGCTCTGAAAGCCCAGGCGGTGGCCGCCAGGACCTACACGCTGTACAAGCTCCAGACCGGCGGGAACCACGGGGAGTCCGCCGACGTCTGTACGGACCACACCTGCTGCCAGGCGTATCTGGACGAGGAGAGCGCCCGGGCCAACTGGGGGGAGAGCGCCGACGCCTGCGAGGCCAAGGTGGAGGCGGCGGTCCGGGACACCGACGGCGAGGCGATTCTCTACGGCGGCGTGCCCATCCTGGCGGTGTTCCACTCCTCCTCAGCGGGACTCACCCGGGCGGCGGGGGAGGTCTGGGTCAACGACCTGCCCTATCTCCAGCCCGTCAGCTCCCCGGAGTCCGGGGACCGCGTTCCCAACTACTACAGCCGGATGGAGTTCACGGCGGAGGAGCTGAAAGCCCGGCTCCAGGCCGCCTTTCCGGAGGCGGACCTGTCCGGCGGCATGGAAACATGGCTGAAGGACCCCGCCGCCGACGGCGCGGGCAGCGTCTCCACGGTCTCCGTAGGCGGCGTGAGGGCTAAGGGAACTCAGGTGCGGGCGGCCCTGGGGCTCCGCTCCGCCTGCTTCACCTGGGAGGTCCAGGACGGAGAGATGGTCTTCTTCGTCACCGGCTACGGCCACGGCGTGGGCCTGAGCCAGTACGGGGCCGCCGCCATGGCGGCGGCGGGGGCGGACTACCGGGAGATCCTGACCCATTATTACACCGGAGTGACGGTGGAGCCCTTTACAAACTTCCCCCAGGTGTGATAAAATAGACCCGTTTTCAACAGATTCTACAAAGGAGGGACGGCTTATGAAACGGCAGGCGGCGGCTCTGATCTTGTGCCTTCTGCTGGTCTTCCAGCTCTCCTTCCCTCCCGCCCGGGCGGCGGACCGGGTGTACTTCACCGCCGTGAGCAGCTACGTTCTGCCCCTGTCGGACAACACCATGCCCTTCTGGAGCGGCGGTTACGTCTACATCGCCAGTTCCATCTTCACCGGCACGGCCCGGGAGGCCCTGGGCATCTCCCAGGTGCTCAACAGCGACCAGGGGCGCCTGGTCCTGTACAGCGGCGGACGGTCCCTGACCTACAACCTCTCCGCCAACTGCGCCCTGGACAACGACGGCGCGGCCTATTATCCCGGGGCCATCCAGCGGAACGGAACCGTCTTCGTCCCCGCCAAAACCGTGTCCCGGTACTTCGATCTGGTCTACTCGGTGATTGAGGTGGAGCACGGCAGCATGGTCTGGCTCCGCCCGCCGGACTACAACCTGTCGGACAAGCTCTACGCCGACGCGGCCCGGCACCCCATGAACTCCGTTTACGCCGACTATATCCGGGCCAAGGAGTCGGCCCCCCAGGAGGGCGGCGGGCCCGACGGAAGCGGCAGACCCTCCTCTCCCTCCGGGGCCCAGGACCCCGCCGCCGAGCTGGACGGAAAGCGGATCGCCCTGTGCTTCCAGGCGGGAAGCAGCGCCACCCTCCTGGCGGACGCCCTGGAGAGCTATGGCGCCGGAGCCGCCTTCTTCTTCACGCCGGAGGAGATGGAGCGGCAGGGGGGCGCCCTCCGCCGACTCACCGCCCAGGGGCAGAGCATCGGCATCCTGGCGGACGCCGGGGACCCGGACCGGACCGTGGCCGAGCAGCTGGAGGCGGGCAACGCCGCCCTCTTCCGGGCCACCTGCGGCAAAACCCGCCTGGCCTATATCCAGGGAGGCGGAGCCCAGGCCCTCCAGGCCGCCCGGGAGGCGGGCTTCCACTGCCTCCGGCCGGAGCTGGACCGGAGCGGATACGACCTGCGCAGCGCCGCCGGGGCCCTGGAGCTGGTCCGGCGGCTGGCCTCCTGGCGGGGAGACGCCGCCGTCTGGCTGGGGGACGCCGCCAACTCCGCGGGGCTGCGGTCCCTCCTCTCCGCCGTCAAGGAGGCCGGAGGCGTGTGCGCCGCCTATACGGAGGCCGGGCTCCGGTGAAAAACGGGAATCTTTACAGAAAATTCAACATCCCCTTACCCCGCGGGGTATAATAAAACAAAGAAAGATTTGGAAAACTGGGAGGGTCCGCCATGGGACGCAACATCTTGGTGGTCGAGGACGACCGCAACATCTCCGATCTCATCCACATGTACCTGGTGAAGGAGGGCTTCGACGTCCGCATCGCCGGGGACGGGGGAAAGGCCATTGAGGAATTCCAGAAGGCCCCGCCGGACCTGATCCTCCTGGACATCATGCTGCCCGTCATGGACGGCTGGGCCGTCTGCGCCAAGATCCGGGAGACCTCCCAGGTCCCCATCATCATGCTCACCGCCAAGAGCGAGGTCTTCGACCGCATCCAGGGCCTGGAAATGGGAGCGGACGACTACATCGTCAAGCCCTTCGAGATGAAGGAGCTCATCGCCCGGATCAACGCCGTCCTCCGCCGGACGGAGATCCCCAACGACACCAGCAAGAAACTGACCTTCGACAAGCTGGTCATCAACCTGGACTCCTATGAGCTCATTGTGGACGGGAAGAAAATCGACACCCCGCCCAAGGAGCTGGAGCTCCTCTACCACCTGGCCTCCACCCCCAACCGGGTCTACACCCGAAACCAGCTCCTGGACGAGGTCTGGGGCTTCGACTACTTTGGAGACAGCCGGACGGTGGACGTACACATCAAGCGCCTGCGGGAGAAGGTGGAGGGCGTCAGCGAGAAGTGGGCCCTCAAGACCGTGTGGGGCGTAGGCTATAAATTCGAGCTGCTCTCGGAGAAGGCGGAGGCATGAAGCACATTCGGGAACGAACCCAAAGCCTCTACTGGCGTCAGCTCTTCGTCACGGCGGGCATGGTGCTTCTGACACTGTGCCTGCTGGGGGCGTCCTTCTTCTCCCTCAGTTATAACTACGCCCGGAGCCAGCAGGGGGAGGAGATCGCCTCCAAGGCCCGGGTCATGAGCCAACTCTCCCTGAGCTATCTGGAGAGCGGGCGGTATCTGGACATGGAGGATCTCCAGGACGACCTGGACTTCCAGCGCCTGGCCAGCTTCGCCGCCATTGTCTCCGACGTGCACTTCATGATCTGCGACACGGAGGGCCACGTCCTCCTCTCCACGGACAAGACCCTGGACGGGAAGACGGTCACCGTCCCCCCCGAGCGGACGGCCAAGGTCATGGAGCGGGGCAGCGCCTCCTGGCGGGACGACTTCGGGGGGCTCTACCCCCAAAAGCGCTTCTCCGTGGGCGTTGCCGCCGTGAACCCCGTCACCCTGGAGCGGGTGGGCGAGGTGGTGGCCGTGTCCACCATGGCCTCTCTGGACTCCATGTGGCAGGGCTTCATCGGCCTCTTTTTCATGACGGCCTTTGTGGTGCTGATGATCGCCTTCATGGCCTCTTCCGTCACCGCCATGCGGCAGGTGAAGCCCATCCGGGAGATGGTGGAGGCCACCCGGCGCTACGCCGAGGGGGACTTCGACATCCGGATGAACGACTACGGGAGAAACGACGAGGTGGGAGAGCTGGCGGCCTCCTTCAACGCCATGGCGGAGTCCCTCCAGCAGACGGAGCGGCAGCGCCGGGAGTTCATCGCCAACATCTCCCACGAGCTCAAGACCCCCATGACCACCATCGCCGGGTACACCGACGCCATTCTGGACGGGGCCATCCCCCCGGAGAATGAAAAGCAGTACCTGCAGATCATCTCCGGAGAGAGCCGCCGCCTCAGCCGCCTGGTCCGGCGGATGCTGGATGTGAGCCAGCTCCAGGCCATCGATCCTCTGCGGAGCGGGGCCCATTTCGACCTGTGCGAGAGCATGCGCCGGGTGCTGATCTCCATGGAGAAGAAGATCACGGACCGGGAGCTGGACGTGGAGGCAGACATTCCCGAGGGGCCCATCCTGGTCCTGGGGGACAATGATCTCATCACCCAGGTGATCTACAACCTGCTGGAGAACGCGGCGAAGTTCGCCTACAAGGGCTCCACGCTGTACCTGGGGCTGACCCTCCGGGAGGGCAGGGCCCATGTGATGGTCCGCAACTGCGGGGACACCATCCCGGCGGAGGAGCTGCCTCTGCTCTTCGAGCGGTTTCACAAGAGCGACAAGTCCCGCAGCGAGGACAAGGACGGCGTGGGCCTGGGACTCTATATCGTCAAGACGATCCTGGAGCAGCACAAGGAGAGGATCAACGTCACCAGTGAAAACGGCGTGACCACCTTCTCCTTCTCGCTGACTACGAAATGAGGAAACATGGGAGAACGTGAACAGGCCGGGCGGCTGCCCGGCGAGATCGTGGAGGTTTACCGCGCCCCCCTCCGAACCGGCGGGCAGCGGGACCCCCGGGAGATTACAGAGGTCTACCGCCAGCCGGACCCCCGGGAGGTGGTGGAATCCTATTGCCGTCCCGTCCCCGGCGGAAGGACGGACCCGCCCCCCGCCCGGAAGGGACGGAGCCGCCGTCCCCGCAGCCGGAAGTCCGGCCTCTACCGGTTTTTGATCTGCGTGGCGGTGCTGGTGGGCCTGACGGCGGCGGCGAAGACCGTGGAGCATCTGGCCCACCGGGACCAGTGGCGGCCGGGGGACGCCGTTCACGAGACGAGGGAAGAAATCACCATTCCCAGCTGGCCCGTGGACCAGGAGGCGGCCGGTCTCTCCCTGTCCCGGACCCCCGGCGAGCCCCTGACGGCCCAGGAGGTCTACCGCCGATTGAACCCGGCGGTGGTGACGGTGCAGTGTCTCTCCGGGGAGGGCGTCTCCATAGGCACCGGCGTGATCTTTTCCCGGGACGGTTATATCCTGACAAACCACCACGTGGTCCGGGGCGGCAGCCGGTGCCACGTCACCCTGGACAGCGGGTATTCCATGGAGGTCTGCTTCGTGGCCGGAGATGAGGACAGCGATCTGGCCGTATTGAAGGTCCCCCCGGGAGAGCTCATGGGGATGCCCGAGCACACCCTGCCCTTCGCCTCCTTCGGAGACTCGGAACAGCTGGTGGTGGGGGACCCGGTCTACGCCATCGGCGCCCCCCGGCGGCTCCGGGGCACGCTGACCAACGGCATCATCTCCGCCATTGATCGGGACATTGAGGTGGAGGGCCGGACCATGACCCTGCTCCAGACCAACGCCGCCCTGAACTCCGGCAACTCCGGCGGGCCCCTCATCAACGAGGGGGGCCAGGTGGTGGGCATCAATGTGGCCAAATACATGTCCGACTGGAATCGGGACAGCGTGGAGGGCCTTGGCTTCGCCATCCCCTCCGCCTATCTGGAGCGGATCGTCAACGACCTTTTAAAATGGGGCGAGGTCCGGCCGGAACCGAGACTGGGCATCTGGGTGCAGGCGGAGGAGCCGGGCCTTTATGTCAGCTCCGTGGACCCCGACACCGCCGCGGAGGCGGCGGGCGTCCGGGCGGGAGACTATATCATCGCCGCTCAGGGAGAGGAAATGCACACCAATCAAGACCTGTTCCGCATCCGGCGGACCCTCTACGTGGGCGACCGGCTGACCCTGACCCTTCTCCGGGAGGGGGAAACCTTGGAAGTCACCCTGGAGCTGAACGAGGCGGTGGAATGAAAAAGACGGAGGCGGGCTGAGTCTCCTCCGTTTTTTCACTCCTCTTTTCACTCCTCCGACAGCTCCAGCACCACCGGGCAGTGGTCGCTGCCCTGGACCTCGCTCCAGATGTCGGCGCTGCGGATCCGGCTCCGGAGCCGCTCTGAGACGATGAAGTAGTCGATTCTCCACCCCGTGTTGTTCTCCCGGGCCCGGCCCCGGTAGCTCCACCAGGAGTAGGCCCCGGTCTTGTCCGGGTACAGCGCCCGGAAAGTGTCCACAAAGCCGGAATCCAGGAGCTTGGTCATCTTCTCCCGCTCCTCGTCGGTGAAGCCGGGGTTCCGGCGGTTGGGGCCGGGGTTCTTCAAGTCGATTTCCTGGTGGGCCACGTTCAGATCCCCGCAGTAAACCACGGGCTTCACCGCGTCCAGCTCGCACAGGTACTCCCGGAGGTCGTCCTCCCAGGCCATCCGGTAGTCCAGCCGGAGGAGCTGGTCCTTGGAATTGGGGGTATAGCAGCAGACCAGGTAGAAGTCCGGGAACTCCGCCGTGATGATCCGCCCCTCGTGGCGGTGCTCGTCAATGCCGAAGTCATAGGTGACGTTCAAAGGCTCCCGCCGGGTAAAGACGGCGGTGCCGGAGTAGCCCGCCTTGTCCGCGCTGTTCCAGAAGCGCTGATAGCCGGGGAGGTCGAACTCCGCCTGCTCCGGGCGCATCTTCGTCTCTTGGAGGCAGATGACGTCCGCGTCGGCGAAGGCGCAGAAATCGAGGAAGCCCTTTTTCAGGCAGGCCCGGAGGCCGTTGACGTTCCAGGAAACCAGTTTCATAAAAAACACCTCTTTTGAATGGTTGAAAATTTGTCCGTCCCTATTGTACCGGATCCCGGGCGAAAAAACAATTGCCAGAGGGACGAAAATGGAGTAGGATAGGGGTAGTTTTTTCCGGACAAGGAGAGCGCGCCTATGGATTACGAACAGCTCCTGAATATGGCGGCGGAGCTGGGCTATCAGCTGATGTACAGCGGCGCGGAGATCTACCGGGTGGAGGAGTCCGCCCGGCGGCTGCTCCAGGCCTACGGCCTGGAGAGCCCGGAGGTCTTCGCCATCCCCAACTGCCTCATTGTCAGCGTGGCGACGCCGGAGGGCCAGCCCGTCACCCGGATGCGCCGGGTCCCGTCCCACGGCACGGACATTGAGCTTTTGGAGCGGTGCAACGGCCTCTGCCGCCGCCTGTGCGCGGAGGTTCCTCCTCTGGACGAGGCCCAGGCCGCCGTCGCCGCCCTGCCCGAGGCCATCCCCCGGCATTCTCCCCGGCTGATGCTGCTGGGCTATGGGGCGGCCCCCGCCTTCTTCGCCCCGCTGTTCGGCGGCGGGCTGTGGGACATGGCCTGCGCCTTCCTCTGCGGCCTGGCGGTGGGATTGTGCCTGCTGTACGGCGGGAAGTTTCTGGGGGCCAACAACTTTTTCCGCACGGCGGTGTGCAGCGCCCTGGCGGCCCTCCTGGCAATCGTTCTGGTAAAGGCGGGGCCGGGGGAAAGCGTGGACGTGGTGACCATCTCCGCCCTGATGGTCCTGGTCCCCGGCGTGGCACTGACCAACGCCATGCGGGAGATCATGGCCGGGGACACGTACTCCGCTTTAAGCCGCACGGCAGACGCCATTTTAGTGGCCTCCGCCATTGCCCTGGGGGCGGCGGCGGGGCAGGCCCTGGGCGGGCTTTTCTGAGGGGGACGGCATGGAGGCAATATTGACGGATTACGCCCTGCCCTGCGTCTGCGCCTTCTGGGCCTGCGTGGGCTTTACGCTGATGTACAACATCCACGGACTGGGGAAGCTCATCGCCGGAGTGGGCGGCGCCCTGGGCTGGCTGGTCTACCTGCTGGGCGGGCGGACCATCTTCGCCGCCTTCCTGGCCGCCGCGGCCATCGGCGTGTTCGCCGAGGTCATGAGCCGGGTCCGGCGCTGCCCGGTGACGGGCTACCTGCTGGTGGCCCTGCTGCCCCTGGTGCCCGGAGGGGGTATCTATTACGCCATGCGTCACTGCGTGGCCGGGGAGACGGATCAGTTTCTCAGCACTCTGCTCCACACCTTGGGCATGGCGGCGGCGCTGGCGGTGGGAGCTATGCTGGCCTCGTCGGTGTTCCGGGCCATTTTTCCCCGGCTCCGGCCGCCTAAGAAGTGATTGAATATGGAGGATGGAACTTTCACCATGGAAGCTTTCAAACAGGAACTCTATGAAAACGGCTATTTCCGGCAGGAGGAGCTGGTCTTCCGGGACTGCGACCGGGAGCAGCGGGTCCGTGTGTCCGCCCTGCTGAGCAAGATGGCCTCCTTCGCCGGGTACGACTACGACGCCCGGGGCCTGACCCACGAAGTGCTCTGGGCAAACCGGGAGGTCTTCCTTCTCTCCCGGGCGGCCGTCAAAATCCACGACTGCCCCCGGGCCCGGGAGGTGCTGAACATCACCACCTGGGAGGCCGGGGCCAAGGCCGCCCACATGGGGCGGAACTACGAGATGAGGGACCAAACGGGCCGCCTCCGGGTCTCCGCCCGGACGGACTGGATCCTGGTGAACCCGGAAACCCGGAAGATCATGCGGCCCTCGGCCTTCACCGCCAAGCCGCTGATGCGCTCCGACCAGCCCCTGGACTGCCCGGAGACCAGAAAAATCGTTCTCCCCAAAGAGGGCCGGGAGGCCTTGGGGACCCGGACCGTTCGCTGGTCCGACCTGGACGGAAACGGGCACCTGTTCAGCGGGAACTACGGCGACATTGTCTGGGACGCCCTGCCGGAGGACCTCCAGCCCATGGTCCCCCAGGAGTTCTATATCAACTACAGCCGGGAAGCCGTCCTGGGGGATACCCTGACGCTGGAGGGCTTCCGAGGCGAAAAGGGCTATTTCATGGAGGGCCTGGGGCCCCATGGGTCCTGCTTTACGGCCCTGTGCGTGTTCTGAAAAAGTTTCCAAAAAACTGTACTTGACGGCGAATTTTCCCAGGTATACAATAAAAGCATATACCGCCCCGGCGGAACGCCGCCGGAGAAGAGAGGAGACTATCCCATGAAACGCTTTCTGACCATTCTGCTCACCACCCTGGCGCTGACGGGGCTGCTGTGCGTCACCGCCTCCGCCTCCAGCTTTGACGGCCCGGCGGCGGAGCTGGCCGCCATCGGCATGCTCAAGGGCGGGGCCGACGGCTTCGGCCTGGACAAGGCTCCCACCCGGTCCCAGGCCGCCATCATGCTGGTCCGCCTCTTCGGCGCGGAGGAGGAGGCCAAGGCCGCCTACGCCTCCGGGGAATTGAAATGCCCCTTCACCGACGTGAACGAGACCGCCGCCCCCTTCGCCGCGTGGCTCAAGGACAAGGGCCTTGCCAGCGGCACTTCCGCCACCACCTTCGGCGGGTCCAGCCCCTGTTCCTCCAAGGCCTACACCATCTTCCTCCTCCGGGCCCTGGGCTACCGGGACAACGTGGACTTCACCAGCGCCGACGCCCAGGTATTCGCCATGGGGCTGGGCCTGCTGGACACCTCGGCCTTCACCGGGACCTTCCTCCGGGACGACCTGGCGGCCATGACCTATCAGGCCCTGGGCATGGACCTGAAGGACGGCAAAACCTACCTGCTGAAAAGCCTTATTGAGAGCGGGGCCGTGGACGCGGAGGCCGCCAAGCCCATGACGGACAAGTTCGAGGCCTACCGGGCCCTCCAGTCCTCCGGCGCGGCGGCGGGCCAGGGGATGGACGTCAACCTGGACGCGAAAATGGCCATGAGCTTCCAGGTTAAGGGTACCGACGGTGGGACTTCCCTGGACGTGACCCAAAAGACGGACGCCGCGGTCAAGGGCCGCATCCAAATGGTCCTGGACAAGGACCTCCAGATGGCCATGGACATGACCGTTTCCATGAACGACGGGGAGACCACCGAGACCGAGAAAATGGAATACTGGCTGAAAGACGGCACGGCCTACGTCCGCTCCGGCGAGGACGCTTATCAGATGCCTATGGATATGATGGGCATGGACATGGAGTCCTTCACGGCCCTGATGGAACAGGCCTCCGGGAAGACCTCCGCCGCCCTGCTGCCCTTCATCAACTCCATCACCACGAAAGCTTCCAGCGGAAACACGGTCTACACCCTGAAACTGAACGACGCCTTCGCCGGAATCATCAACGGCCTGGTGGACCAGATTGCGGGCGTGCTGGAGGCGGAAGCGGATGAGGACTTGAATATGAACATGTCCTTCACCCTGGACGGCAGCACCATCACCTACACTGTGGACAAGGACGGAGCGCTGAAAAGCGCCGCGGCGGACCTGACCCTGAAAGCGGACCTGGGGGCCTCCGACGGCCAGGACAGCCTGACGGTCAGCGTCTCCATGGACATGGACACGACCATGGACGTCAAGGCCCTGGGCAAGGATGTGAAAATCAGCTTCCCTGACTTCTCCGGCTTTGAAGAAATCCTGGGCGGAGCCGACGGCCCCACCGGCATCTTCGCAGCAGCCGCTTATTAAACCAAAACCCGTCCGGCGAATTCCGCCGGACGGGCTTTTTACGTTTCTCCGTCCTCCCGGGCCAGCTCGTCCCTGGCCTCCTGGAGGACCTTTTTTTCCGCCTTGGTGGTCAATTGGCTCTCGTCAAATTTCGCGAACATGTCCGGGCGGCGGCGCATGGTCCGCTTGTAGCTCTCCTTCCTCCGCCAGGCCGCCACCTTCCCGTGGTCCCCGGAGAGGAGGATTTCAGGGACCGCCCTATCGTGCCACACAGCGGGCCGGGAGTACTGGGGGTACTCCAAAAGCCCGTTCCAGTGGGACTCCTCCTGGAAGCACTCCTCATCCGGCAGGACGCCGGGCACCATGCGGCACACCGCGTCGGCCACCGCCATGGCGGGGATCTCTCCCCCGGTGAGAACGAAGTCCCCCATGGAGATTTCCTCGTCCACGCACTCGTCCAGGAAGCGCTGGTCCACACCCTCGTAGTGGCCGCAGACCAGGATCAGGTGGTCGTACTGTTCCTTCAATTCCCGGGCCACGTCCTGGGTAAAGGTCCGCCCGCAGGGGGAGAGGAAGATGGTCCGCCCCGGCCCGTGGGTCTCCACCATGTGGGCCCAGCAGCGGTAGAGGGGGTCCGCCTGCATGACGGCCCCCCGGCCCCCGCCGTAGGGGTAGTCGTCCACCTGCATCTGCTTATTTGTCGTGTACTCCCGGATCTGATGGGTCCGGATGGCGATGTATCCCCGCTCCTGGGCCCGGCCCAGGATGCTGACGTTCAGCATGGCGTCCACGGAGTCGGGGAAGAGAGTCAGAATGTCGATGTTCACTCCGTCAGCCCCTCCCACATCCGGATGTCCATCCGGTTGTTCTCCAGGTCCACGTTCAGGATGAAGGCGTCCTTCACCGCCGGGACCAGGAACTCCTTCACGCCCCGAACGGTGTAGACCTTGCCGGCGGGGTAGCGCTCCACCTTCGTCAGCTCCCCCACACACGCCCCGGTCTCGCCGTCGTACACGTCCAGGCCGATGAGCTCCGCGTCGAAGTACTCCCCCTTGGGGAGATGGGCGTCCGCCCGGCGGACCAGCAGCTCCTTCCCCCGGAGGCTTTCCGCGGCGGTGCGGTCCTCCACCCCCTCCAGCTTGAGAAGGGCCATGCCCTTGTGGACCCGGCAGCCGGAGGCGGCGACGGCCTGTCCGTCCAGATAGAAGGTCCGGAAACCCGTGAGGAACTCCGCCTCCCCCTCCAGGGGCAGGACCCGCAGCTCCCCCCGGATGCCGTGGACGCTCACGATCCGGCCGGCGGGGACAAATTCCAATTTCATAGGGTCGCTCCTTTGTTGTCAATCAATTCCTGGGCAGGAACAGGGAGAACTTGGCCCCCTTCCCGGGCCGGGAGAAGGCCTTCACATAGCCCCCCTGGCCCTGGGCGATCTGCCGGACCAGGTAGAGCCCCACGCCCACGCCCTCCGCCTGGGAGGCCGCGCCGCCCCGATAGAAGCGCTGGAAGAGCTTTTCCAGCTCCTCTTCCGGGACGCCGGGCCCGGTGTCCTCCACGTCCACCCGGGCGAAGAGCTCATAGGCCCGGGCGCTGACGGCGACGCTTCCGGAGGGGGTGTACTTGATCGCGTTGTCGATGAGGTTGCACACCGCCTCCCCCGTCCACTTGGGGTCGAAGACCGCCTCCGCCCCCGTGGGCTCCAGGCGCAGGTCCAGCCCCCTTTCCGCCGCCTTGGGGGCAAACTGGGCCACGGCCTCCTCCAGCACAGGCCCCAGGGGACCGGGCCGGGGGCGAAGGACCAGCACCCCCGCTTCCAGCCGGGAGGTCTTCACCAGCGCGTCGATGAGGGACTGGAGCTTCCGAGCCTGCTCCCCCAGGGCGGCGGTGTAGGCCCGGCAATCCTCCGGGCACTGTTCCTCCAAGAGCTGGGTGTAGAGGAGCACGTTGGCGAGAGGCGTTTTCGTCTGGTGGGAGATGTCGGCGATGAGGGACTTGATTTTGTCCCGCTCCCCCTGGAGATTCCGGGCGGAGACGGCGGAGGCGCTGAGGTAGTGGGCCAGCTTCGTTTCCAAAGAGGACAGCAGGGTCTCGTCAAAGGCCTCTTCCTGAAAGTCCCCCCGGACCGCCTCGTCTAGCATCCGGTCCAAACGGCGGAGGAGCCGCCTCGTCCGCAGGCGCTCCCAGAAGAAGGCCGCCAGAAAGACCAGGGCGGCCAGGCACAGGTATCCCGTCTCCGTCATGGCGCCTCTTTCTCCCCGGCGGACCAAACATAACCGATGCCGTAGACGGTTTTCAGATAACAGGGCTTGGAGGGATTGTCCTCCAGCTTGCCCCGGAGGCGCTTCACCGTCACGGACAGGGCGTTCTCGTCCACGTACTCCGCCCCGTCGGTCCAGACCCGGTCCACCAGCAGCTCCCGGGGCAGGGTCCGGCCCCAGTTCTCCACCAGCACCCGGAGGAGCTTCTGCTCCGTCTTGCTCAGGTCCACGAGCCGCCCGTCCCGGCGGAACTCCATGCGCTCAAAGTCGAAGGAGAACCCGTCCAGGAGAATCGGCCCGCCTTGCGCCGCCCCTTCGCCCCGGCGCAGCTGGGCGTTGACCCGGGCCCGGAGCACCGCCAGGGAAAAGGGCTTGGTGACGTAATCGTCCGCTCCGGACTCCAGCCCCGCCACGATGTCCGTCTCCATGTCGTTGGCGGTGAGCAGGATGACGGGGATTCGATTGGCCGCGCCCCGGAGCTCCCGGAGAAAGTCCAGCCCGCTGCCGTCGGGGAGGTTCACGTCCAGAACCAGCAGGTCAAAGTCCCCCGGCCCCAGGGCGGACCGGGCGGCGGAGAGGGTCCGGCACAGGGACGGTTCCGCCTCCGGGCCCTTCAGGGCCAGGCAGAGCCCGTCCCCCAGGGCCCGGTCGTCCTCCACGATTAAGATCTTTTTCATGAAACAGACAGCGCGTCCTCCAGCACCAGGCCGGGGTTGTGCTTGGTGAGGAAGCCCACGGACCACTCGCCGCCGAAGGCCACCAGCAGGCGGTCCTTGAAATCCTCCAGAATGGCGGACCCGGTGCAGAGAACCAGCTCGTCCGGCTTGCAGGGGCACGCTGTGATCAACCTCAGGTGGTCGTAGGGCAGGCCCTCCATGTAGAGGTCCACGCCGTACTCCGCCTTCATGCGGTACTGGAACACGTCGAATTGCAGGGTGCCCACCACGCCGACGACCACTTCCTCCATGCCGCCGCCGGGGCGCTTGAAGATCTGAATCGCGCCCTCCTGGGCGATCTGCTCCGTGCCTTTGATGAACTGCTTGCGCTTCATGGTGTCCTTGGGACTCACCCGCATGAAGTGCTCGGGCTCAAAGGTGGGGATCCCTGCGTAGCGGAACTTCTTCCCGGGTACGGTCACCGTGTCGCCGATGGAGAAGATGCCGGGGTCGAACACGCCGATGATGTCCCCGGCGTAGGCCTCGTCCACGATCTCCCGCTCGGCGGCCATCATCTGCTGGGGCTGGGAGAGGCGCATCTTTTTGCCGGACTGGACGTGGAAGTACTCCGCGTCCCGCTGGAAGCGGCCGGAGCAGATGCGCATGAAGGCCAGGCGGTCCCGGTGGGCCTTGTTCATGTTGGCCTGGATCTTGAAGACGAAGGCGGAGAAGTCTGGGGAGAAGGCGTCGATCTCCTCCTCCCCCGCCATGCGGCTCAAGGGGGCCGTGGTCATGCGGAGGAACTCCTTTAAGAAGGGCTCCACGCCGAAGTTGGTCAGGGCGGAACCGAAGAAGACCGGGGACAGCGTCCCGTTCCGCACGGCCTCCAGGTCGAAGTCCCGGCCCGCCCCCAGGAGCTCCACCTCTTCCTGGAGCTGCCGCCAGCGGTTTTCGCCGATCATGTCCCCCACGGCGGGGTCGTCCAGGTCCACGGCGGTGGCCTCGGCCTTTTTGGCGTGGCCCTCGCCGGAGAAGAAGAGGATGCGACCGGACTCCCGGTCGTAGACCCCCTGGAACTCCTTCCCGGAGCCGAT
Organism: uncultured Oscillibacter sp.; assembly: GCA_947244595.1. GTDB lineage: Bacteria > Bacillota > Clostridia > Oscillospirales > Oscillospiraceae > Oscillibacter. The sequence goes on from CAMXKT010000026.1 coordinate 17,022, forward strand.
GGGCCAGTTCATGGGATAGGTGTCGATGCCAAGCTCCGCCTCCACCTCGCCGCAGAGCTCCAGGGGGTCCCGGCTCTCCCGGTCCATTTTGTTGATGAAGGTGAAGATGGGAATGTGGCGCAGGGCGCAGACCCGGAAGAGCTTCCGCGTCTGGGGCTCCACGCCCTTGGCGGCGTCGATGACCATGACGGCGGAGTCCGCCGCCATGAGGGTGCGGTAGGTGTCCTCGGAGAAGTCCTGGTGGCCCGGGGTGTCCAGGATGTTGACGCAGTAGCCCTCGTACTGGAACTGCATGACGGAGGAGGTGACGGAAATGCCCCGCTGCTTCTCGATCTCCATCCAGTCGGAAGTGGCGGCCCGGGCCCGTTTGCCCTTGACCTCGCCCGCCTGGGCGATGGCCCCGCCGTAGAGCAGCAGCTTTTCCGTGAGGGTGGTCTTGCCCGCGTCGGGGTGGGAGATGATGGCGAAGGTGCGCCTCCGGGCGATCTCGTCCTTGAAAGCGGCCATGTTACAGCCTCCTGATCCTTGATAATGGTATGGTTTCCACAAATTTAATAATATAGCATAGATTCCGGCGGTTTGCAAGTAAACGGCGATTGTATCAGGTTAAATTCTGTGATAAGATAAAACACATCGAAATTCACAACGGAGGAAAAACCATGAGACACAAAGTGAAAGTGACGGTTCTCGATACAAAACTTTATCCGGAGCTTCAGAGCCAATATTGCGCGGACCCAGTCTCCGGGGCGTGCCCTTGCTACAACGCGGGCGATGAGTTTATGTTCTATCGCGACGATGAGAGAGACGACTTCTGGCATATGGGACTTGGCACGCTTGTGAAAACGGACGCGGACCCGGATACCATCGCGGGCGGTCCCAAGATGCCGTTTTGCTCTGAGGCATGGGACGCCATTGCCCGCTATATTTACGCTGGGCTCCAGGGCGGTTCCATCATGAGAGGCTGGATGAAAGAGGAAAACACCATGATCGCCTGCTGCTCCGACGGGACAAGGCCGGTCATTTTTAAAATTGAACGGATTGATTATGAATAAGGGCCCGGCGGCTTTTTGCAAAAATCCAGGGGAAACCAATTGACGGCTCTCCCCCCATATGTTAAACTGAAAATGATGTGTCAATGGCAGGACACGGGCTCCAATATCACGACGAGACACAATTGGGAAAGAAGGAAGCATATGTACAAGATCGTCAGAAAAGAGGCTCTGCGCCCCAC
>CAMXKT010000027.1 GCA_947244595.1 uncultured Oscillibacter sp.
GCCAGATGGTGGAGGTCTCCGAGGGCTACGCCCGGAACTTCCTCCTGCCCCGGAAAATTGCCGTGCCCGCCACGGCGGACGCCATCAACACCATGAACTTGAAGGAAAAAGCCAAAAAGGCCGAGGAGCAGCGTCAGAAAGCCCTGGCGGAGGAGACCGCCGAGAAGCTCAAGGAATGCATGGTAAAGCTCACCGCCCGGGCGGGAGCGGGCGGCAAGCTCTTCGGAGCCGTCACCACGAAGGAGATTTCCGAGGGGCTCCAGAAGCAGTTCGGCATTGACATCCCCAAGCAGAAGTTGGTGCTGGAGGAGCCCATCAAGTCCTTTGGAAACTACGAGGTCAAGGCCCGGCTGGGCTTTGAGGTGGTCTCCACCGTCTACGTATCCGTGTTCGAGGAAAAATAAGGCCCCGCGGCCTGGAAAGGGAGCGCCATGGCAAATGAAGACCTGCTCCTGCGCCAAATGCCCCACAGTCTGGAGGGGGAACAGGCGGTCCTGGGGTCCATGCTCATCGACCCGGACTGCGTGAAGCATGTGATGGACCGGCTCCGGCCCGGGGACTTCTACCTCCGGCAGAACCGGGAGATCTTTGAGACCATCTACACCATGTTCACCTACGCCCGGCCCATCGACGGTATCACGGTCTTCGGGGAGATGCAGAAGGCCGGGCTCACCGACGACAACACCCGGTCTTATCTGGCCCAGCTGATGGAGATCACCCCCACCAGCGCCAACGTCATGGAGTACGCCGCCATCGTCCGGGACAAGGCCCTGCTCCGGTCCGTCGCCCAGGCGGCGGGGGAGATCACCGCCCTGGTTCAGGAGGGCATGGGCGAGGCGGCGGAGATTTTAGAGGCCTCGGAGCAGAAGATCTACGCCATCCGCCGGGGCCAGAGCGCCCAGGAGATGGTGCCGCTGCGCCAGGTCCTCCCCGACGTGCTGGACCGCCTCAGCGAGATGAGCGAGCACGAGAACCACCTGCCGGGCCTCTCCACGGGCCTGTCCGCCATCGACCAGAAGATCACGGGCCTCAACAAGTCGGACCTGATCCTCCTGGCGGCCCGGCCCGGCATGGGCAAGACCTCCCTGGCGCTGAACGTGGCGCTGAACGTGGCTAAGGGGGGAAAGACCGTGGCGGTCTTCTCCCTGGAGATGTCCCGGGAACAGCTGGCCACCCGACTCCTCTCCTCCGAGGCCCTGGTGGAGAACAACCGGCTCCGCACCGGCCTCCTCCGGGAGACGGACTGGGAGAAGATCGCCGGGGCGGCCACGGTGCTGAACCGGCTGGACATCCGCATCGACGACAACCCGCTGCTGTCCGTGGCGGACATGAACGCCAAGTGCCGCCGCCTGGACGGCCTCAGCCTGGTGGTGGTGGACTACCTCCAATTGATGACCTCCGCCGGAGGGACCAACCGGGGGGAGAACCGCCAGCAGGTGGTGTCCGACATGTCCCGGATGCTGAAAATCATGGCCAAGGAGCTGAACGTCCCGGTGATCTGCCTGAGCCAGCTCTCCCGCGCCAACGAGAAGCGGGACGACAAACGGCCCATGCTCTCGGACCTCCGGGAGTCCGGCGCCATCGAGCAGGACGCGGACATCGTCATGTTCCTCTACCGGGACGACTACTACAACGAGGACTCGGAAAAGCACAACATCGCCGAGTGCATCGTGGCGAAAAACCGCCATGGGGATACCGGCAAGGTGGAGCTCCGCTGGATGCCGGAGTACACCCAGTTTTCCACTCTGGACAAGCGCTATGACGACGAGGACTGAGCTCCTGGAGCGGGCGCCTTACGCCGCTTTGCCCCGGCGGGGAGAAGCCGTTCTCTGCGCCGTCTCCGGGGGGCTGGACTCCATGTGCCTGCTCTTCATGCTGGACGCGTGGCGCCGGGAGAACGGCGGACAGCTGACCGCCGCCCACTTTAACCACCGCCTCCGGGGCGAGGCGGCGGACCGGGACGAGGAATTTGTCCGGGAAACCTGCCAAACCTGGGACATTCCTCTGGCGACCGGCCGGGAGAACGTCCAGGCGTACGCCAAACAGGAGGGGCTTTCCGTGGAGGAGGCCGCCCGGAATCTGCGCTACGCCTTTTTGCGCCGGGCGGCGGCGGAGGCGGGGTGCCAGCGGGTCTACACCGCCCATCACGCCGACGACAACGCCGAGACCGTCCTTTTAAACCTGGTTCGGGGAACGGGGCTCTCAGGCCTGACGGGCATGGACTGGCAGCGGGACGGGCTCTGCCGTCCCCTTTTGGGCGTGACTAGGCGGGAACTGGAGGACTACGCCGTCCAATGGGGCATTCCTCATATAGAAGACGAGACCAACGCCGACCCGGAGGCCGCCGCCCGAAACCTGCTGCGGCTCCAGGTCATGCCCCTTTTGAAGGACCTGAACCCCCGGGCGGCGGAGCATATCTGCGGCGCGGCCCGGCGGCTCCGGGAAGTGGACCGCTCCCTGGAGGAGGACGCCGCTGCCCGCACGGCCCACGTGGAGGTCCAAGACGGCCGGGTCACCCTGTCCATGGACGCGCTGGCGGAGGCCCCGGAGGCGATCCGGCCCCGGATGCTGCTGCGGCTCTTCGACCTGCTGGGCGTTGGGCGGAAGGACATTGGGGCGGTTCATTTGAACGCTATCATGGACCTGACCCGCCGCACGGCCTGGGGAAAAGAGGGGCGGCTGAGTCTGCCCCATCAAGTTACAGCCCGGTACAGCCGCCGCTGGCTCATCCTGGAGACCCGGCCCCAGACCCTGACGGAGGTCCAGCTGATTCCAGGACAGTCCCTCCGCTGGGGGGACTACACCCTCACCCTGCTGGACGGGCCGGGAGAGGGAGACGGCATTTCCTTTCAATGGCGGGGGCGGCCGGGGGAATGCCCGGTGGTCACCGTGGGCCCCTGCCCGCCTGGGGAGCGCCTGACCCTGCCCGGGGCCCGGGGGAGCCGGAGCGTGAAGCGGCTCTGCCTGGACAAACACATCTCCCTGGAGGAGCGGGACCGCCTGCCCGCCGTCTACGTGGGAGGGACGCTGGCCGCCGTGTGGCGGCTGGGCGTGGATACGGCCTTCGCGCGGCCGGGCAGAGCGCCCTGCCGGTTTATCAAGATTGAGAAAACAGAAAAACAGATTGAGGAGGACGGACATGATGCGCAGTGAAATGGAGCAAGATATCCTGAAGGTATTGGTGAGCGAAGAGGAGCTGAAAAGCCGTGTGGCCGAGCTGGGCGAGGAGCTGTACGAGCGCTTCCAGGGGAAGAGGCCCCTGTTCCTGGGGGTGCTGAAGGGCAGCTTCGTCTTTATGACGGACCTGGTCCGCGCCTGCCAGCTGAAAAGCGACGTGGAGTTCATCGCCGTCAGCTCCTATGGGAACTCCACCGCTACCTCCGGCCGGGTGAAGATTAACCACGACCTCCAGCAGGACATCACCGGCCGCCATCTGATCATCGTGGAAGACATCCTGGATTCCGGCAACACCCTGGCCTTTTTGAAGGAGTACTTCCTGACCAAGGGGGCGGCGTCCATCACCATCGTCACCCTGCTGGACAAGCCCGCCCGGCGGACCAAGGCCATCACCGCCGATCTCTCCGGCTTTACGGTGCCCGACGAGTTCGTGGTGGGCTACGGCCTGGACTACGCCCAGATGTACCGGAACATCCCCTACATCGGCGTGCTGAAACCGGAGGTCTACGCCGGAAAGTAATGCCCGGCTGTCGCGGGACAGCCTGAAGGAGGAATGCCGTCGTGTCCAAGCAAAACCGAAATTCCAGCCTCAGCTTCCTGATGCTGGGTCTGGTGATCCTGCTGTGCCTGAGCTGGATTTGGCAGCTGAACAGTCAGGGCGACCGGATGGAGTTCTCCCAGGTGGAGCAGCTGTTCCGCCAGGAGAAGGTGGAATCCTTTGTCATCCGGGACAACACCCTGATGATGACGCTGCGGGGAGAGCCGGAGGGCCGGAATACCCTGCGCTATGAGCTCTACGACTTCGACCTGTTCTATGACAGTCTCGGCCGGCTGGTGGAGGAGCAGGCCGCCAAGGGGGTCATCACCTCCTTCGACTACCAGCAGGACCACTCTACCAATTGGCTGGAGATTCTACTGCCCTTCCTCCTGATGGCGGCGCTGATCGGCGGCATGGGGTATCTCTTCTTGCTTCGGGGCCAGGGCGGCGGCATGGGGGCGGACCGCATGGCCCGCTTTGGCTCCGCCCGAACCCGCTCCCTCTCGGAGAAGGACAAGAAGGTCCGCTTCGAGGATGTGGCCGGTGCGGACGAGGAGAAGGAAGAGCTCCAGGAGATCGTGGAATTCCTCCGGGATCCCCGGCGGTTCATCTCCCTGGGGGCCCGCATCCCCAAGGGCGTGCTGCTGGTGGGCCCTCCGGGCACGGGCAAGACCCTGCTGGCCAAGGCCGTGGCCGGAGAGGCCGGGGTGGGCTTCCTCTCCATCTCCGGCTCCGACTTCGTGGAACTGTACGTGGGCGTGGGCGCGTCCCGGGTCCGGGACCTCTTTGACCAGGCCAAGAAGACCTCCCCCGCCATCGTCTTCATCGACGAGATCGACGCCGTGGGCCGCCAGCGGGGCACCGGCGTGGGCGGCGGACACGACGAGCGGGAACAGACTCTGAACCAGCTCCTGGTGGAGATGGACGGCTTCGCCGCCAACGAGGGCGTGGTGGTCCTGGCGGCGACAAACCGGGCGGACGTGCTGGACCCGGCTCTGCTGCGGCCCGGCCGGTTCGACCGGCAGATCTACGTGGGCCTGCCCGACATCAAGGGCCGGGAGGACATTTTAAAAATCCACGTAAAAGGCAAGCCCCTGGCGGAGGACGTGGACCTCAGGACCCTGGCCCAGGGCACCTCCGGGTTTACCGGGGCGGACCTGGAAAACCTGGTGAACGAGGGGGCCCTGCTGGCCGCCCGGCGGGACCGGGACTATATCACCATGGAGGACTTCAAGGAGGCGGAGATCAAGGTCATCGCCGGTCCGGAGAAGCGGAGCCGGGTCATCTCCCCCCACGAGCGGGAGCTGACCGCCTGGCACGAGGCGGGCCACGCCGTGGTGATGGAAACCCTGCCGGAGCACGATCCGGTGAACCAGATCACCATCGTTCCCCGGGGCCAGGCGGGGGGCATGACCATCGCTCTGCCGGAGGAGGACCGAACCTTCCTCTCCAAGCGCTACCTGGAGGACCGCATCGTGGCCCTGCTGGGGGGCCGGGTGGCGGAGAAGCTCTGCCTGGGGGACATCTCCACCGGGGCGGGCAACGACATCCAGCGGGCCACGGATATCGCCCGGAAGATGGTGGCGGTGTACGGCATGAGCGAGACCATCGGCTCGGTGTCCTTCCAGGGCGGGCACGACGAGGTGTTCATCGGCCGGACCATGAGCCAGGGCCGGAGCTACTCCGAGGCCGTGGCCGCCCAGATCGACGAGGAGGTCCGCCGGGTGGTGGACGAGGCCGGGCGGCGCTGCGAGGACATCCTGACGGAGAAGCGGGCCATTTTGGACGCCGTGGCGGCCTATCTCCTGGAGCACGAGACCATGGAGCGGGAAGCGTTCCTGGAGATCTACGGCGGGAAGACGCCAGAGACCCCGGTGGCCGGGGACGCGTTGGAATAAAGGCAATCAGCCAGGAGCGAGCTCCTGGCTGATGTAATCTCCGGGAAAGGGGTGCGGGAATCGTGGCGGTGCGATACTTTCAGGGAACGGGGGCGGAGGTGATCGTCTGCCGGGGATCCGCCCTGTCCTACCCGCGACACAACCACGTCTCAACGCTGACCCTGGGCCTGGTGCTGGAAGGGGTGGTGGAGCTGTCGACGGACTGGGGCGCGCAAATCTGCCGGGAAAACGATCTGTTCGCCCTTCCCCCCTACGCGCCCCACAGCCTGAGCGCCAAGTCCCCCTGCACCTTGGTGAGTCTGTGCGTCCGCAAGGACTTGACGGCCTCCGAGGGACCCGCAGCGGCGCGGGAAGCCGCCGCCTCCCTTCTGCGGAGGGCTCTTGGGCGGCCGGAGGCGGAGGGCAGGCTGCTGGAGGGGCTGTCCCTCCTTGCCCCGGCCGGACAGAGCGCGCCCAAGGGGCTGCTGGCAAGGCTCCGGACGCGCCTGGAAACAGAGCCGGAATGCCCGCTCAGCTTAGAGGACATGGCGGAGCTGGCCTATATGAGCAAGTACCACCTGGTCCGGGTCTTCCGGCGGGAGGTGGGGCTGACGCCCCATCAATTTCAGGTCCAGAATCGGGTCCGCAAGGGCCAGCGGCTGCTGAACGGGCCGGTCACCGTGGCGGAAGCCGCCGCCGCCGCGGGCTTCTGCGACCAGAGCCACTTCGACCGGCAGTTCAAGCGGCTGGTGGGACTGACCCCGGCGGACTACAAGCGGTCCTGCGGGGCATGCCTCACGCTTTAAAGAAGGGCCGGGATGAACTTCGCGAACAGGTGGAGGCCCTCCGGGCCCGCCTCCACCGCGTGGGGCTCTCCCTTGGGCAGGATGGAGACGACGCCGGGCTCGTAGTTCAGCCGGGCTCCGCCACTGACGCAAACGCCGCCTCCGGCGATGACCTCGTGAAGTTCCGTCTGGGTGGGGTGGGCGTGGGTCCCGATGGTCTTGCCCGGCGCGACGCGCACCAGGTGGCAGCTGAACTGCCCGCCGGTCTCCCGGCCGGTAACCAGGTGCTTGAGCTCCACGCCCTCAAAGGCCTGGTGCGGATTCCAGGGCAGGTCCCCGAACGCGGTCTCCGCTCCCGGGAGGCGCAGCCGCCCTGCGGCGTCGAACCTCTCAAATACATTCAGATCGTCCATGTGTCATGCTCCTTTCAAATGCGGCAGGCGCCTGTCTGACGCCAGCTTACCACGGAGCGGCGGACCTGCCTTGTACAAAATTGCGCTTGCCGCGCCCGGGCGCGAAAAAGCGGTCTCCCCGGTTTGTACGGGGAGACCGCTTTTATTGTATTCGATCAGATCAAACCCTGGGACAGCATCACGTCGGCCACCTTCATGAAGCCCGCGATGTTGGCGCCCAGCACCAGATCGCCGGGCTTTCCGCACTCCTCGGCGGCGGTGTAGATGTTGTGGAAAATGTTGGTCATGATGGTTTTCAGCCGCCGGTCCACTTCCTCGAAGCTCCAGGCGTAGCGCATGGAGTTCTGGCTCATCTCCAGGCCGCTGGTGGCCACGCCTCCGGCGTTGGCCGCCTTGGCGGGGGCGAAGAGGACGCCCGCGTGCTGGAACTCCTGGATGGCCTCCGGGCGGCAGGGCATGTTGGCTCCCTCCGCCACGGCCATGGTCCCGTTTTTCACGATGGTCTTGGCGATTTCCCCGTCGATCTCATTCTGGGTGGCACAGGGCAGGGCGATGTCGCAGGGAATGGTCCAGATGCCCCGGAAGCCGTCGGCGTAGGTGCTGCCGGGAACCCGGTCGGCGTACTCCCGGATTCTGCCCCGGTGACCCAGCTTGATGTCCTTCACCACGTCCAGATCAATGCCCTTGGGGTCATGGATATAGCCGTTGGAGTCGCTGAGAGCCACGACCTTGGCCCCCAGCTCCGTGGCCTTCTGGCAGGCGAAGATGGCCACGTTTCCGCTGCCGGAGATAACCACCGTCTTGCCCTGGAAGCTGTCGTTTCTCATCTTGGACAGCATCTCCTGGGTCAGGTAGCACAGGCCGTAGCCCGTGGCCTCCGTGCGGACCAGGGAGCCGCCGAAGCTGAGGCCCTTGCCCGTCAGCACGCCGGCGGCATAGGTTCCCCGGACCCGGCGGTACTGGCCGAAGAGATAACCGATCTCCCGGGCCCCCACGCCGATGTCCCCGGCGGGCACGTCCACGAACTGGCCGATGTGCCGCTGGAGCTCCGTCATGAAGCTCTGGCAGAAACGCATGACCTCCTCGTCGCTTTTCCCCTTGGGGTCGAAGTCCGCGCCGCCCTTGGCTCCGCCCATGGGCAGGGTGGTCAGGCTGTTCTTTAAAATCTGCTCAAAGCCCAGGAACTTCAAAATAGACAGATTCACCGTGGGGTGGAACCGGAGGCCCCCCTTGTAGGGGCCGATGGAGGAGTTAAACTGGACCCGGTAGCCCCGGTTCACATGGACATTCCCCTGGTCGTCCACCCAGGGCACCCGGAAGGTAATGACCCGCTCGGGCTCCACAAAGGTCTCCACGATGCCCTTTTTCTCATACTCGGGATGTTGGTCGATGATCTGGTCCAGGCTCTCCAGGAACTCCAGCACGGCCTGGTGGAATTCCTTCTGGTCCGGGTCCCTGGTGACCACCTGGGAATAAACCCGCTGCAGATATTCGCTCTTCAACATAAAATCGCCCCTTTGTCCGGCCCTGACGCCGCCTCCCACAGAATGCCCCGAAACGAAGCGGGTATACCATTTTAGGGAAACCTTTGGCGCCAACGGGAGCCGGGAAATTTTCTTCCTATAGAATATAGGAAAAACAGGGGTCCGCACAAGAAATAAATTTCCTAAAATACGGGGTAATTTTGCGCTTATTATAAAGCGAATATCACAAAAGCGCCGCCCCCCAGGCGGCGCTTTTGTGAAGTTTTTCACGCAGTGAAAAACGAATCGATTTTACTGGTGCAGGAAACCCCTCCTGGGTTTCCCGCACACACCCTTCCTTCCCGTTGAATCGGTTTACTGGTAGAAGCGGTGGCAGCCAATGGTCTGGCGGTAAGTGCGGCTGGCGTCAATCCAGCTTCCCTGAGACAGGGCCGGGGCGAAGAAGTAGAGGGCGTCCCCTCCGGTGTTCTCCCCGGACAGGGCCCGCCGGGCCGCCTCCCGGGACAGCTCCGTAGGTTCGTCTTTCACTGTGCCGTTGGACACAGGCTCGAACTGCACGCCGTGTTCGTCGTCAAAGATGACCTCCGGGATGCTGTCGGGAAAGTCCTCGCTGGCCACCCGGTTCAGAACCACGTTGCCCACGGCGATCTGACCCTCCAGGGCCTCTCCCCCGCTCTCGGCGTGGATGATGCGGGAGAGCCAGTAATAATCCATGGCGTCGTGCTCCGCGCCGGGGGAGGTCACCGCCGCGCCCCCCAGCCAGGGATCCCACCGGACCTCCGCGCCCAGGGCCTCCGCCGTCAGGCGCAGGGGCACATACGTCCGGCCCTCTACCACGTCCACCACGCAGGCGTAGCGCTCTCCGTTGATAGTAAGGCGATTGCCGTCGGGCTCCGCCGAGAGGGACGCGTCCTCGGAGACGGCCCGGGCGGAGGAGCCGTCCCACCAGATGTTCCAATCCCCCAGGGCCTCCAGCAGGTCCCGAAGGGGGGCGTAGGTGATCCCCTCCTCCACGTAGGAGGGCGTTTCCAAAAGCTCGCCGTCCACCTGGAGGCCGACGGGCCGGGCGGCCCGGACGGGAAGGCACAGAGAGGCGGCGGCAAGAAGTCCGCATAAGAACTTTCGTTTCATATCGTTTCCTTTCTTGTGTGGATTTTCTATTCTGCGTTGGTTCGCACCATCAAGGATACCGGAAACGGCGGCCCGGGGCAACCCTCAAAGTCTGGGAACGGAGGAAAAGAACGGAAAAGCGGGAGCCGTCCGGCTCCCGCTTATGCGCGCTTATTTCGCCTGGGCCCGCAGGCGGAGCTGTTCCTCCGTGACGGCGTAGGCCTTTTCCGCCCACTGGCCCAGGGGCCGGTCTACCGGGAGGGGCTTTCCCCGGCGGGCGTAGATGGCGGCGGCCACGGTCTCCAGCAGCTTGGGATTCTTCACCAGCAGGGGGCCGGTGAGCTGGGAGGCGAAGACATTTTTCCAGTGGAAGCCCTCAGGGCCGCGTTCCCGTTCGTTGCCGAAGCCCAGGTCCAGCCCTGTCAGCAGCGGCGTCTCCACGCCGGCGACAGTCCCGCACTTGTTCATAAAGCCCACCACCGCCTCAGGATAGAGCTCCGTGTGGCCGTACACGTCGCCCACGATGCGGCGCCTGCCGTGCTCTGTGGTGAAGGAGGCCAGACCCAAGCCCTCATAGGAGCTTCCGTCCGCCTCTTTGACCGCCTTGCCCAGCAGGTCCATGGCCGTCCCGGCGAAGAGCATGGCGGCGCCGTCCTGGGCGGAAGCTTTCAGGGGCTCTGCGTAGCGGGCCAGGTCCTCCATGACGGCCCGGGCGGCCCGCTCCGCGCCCGCGCCCATGTAGAAGAAGTCCCCCCGGGAGACATCCGTCCCGCCGCCGGGAACAACGGCTTCGACCGTCACGCCGCAGTCCAGGCGCTCCAGGTAGCGCTTCAGGGCCAGCACATTGGCCCGGCTGCCGTAGAGGCTCATCAGGTCCGGATAAAAGTGGATGATCCGCACGTCCATGCCTCACGCCTCCTTTTCCACGCGGCTGAGGATCTTGTCCCGGTCGGAAAAGCAGGTCACCACGAACAGCTCCTCGTCCCCGCCGCTTTTCAGCTCCGCCGCCGCCGCGCCGATGTCCGGCTCCACGGACCAGTTTTCCAGCTCCGTGTAGGAGAACCGCTCCGCCAGATCGTTGCAGTACCGGCCCGCCAACACCACCCGCTTCACGTGGGGGGCGTTCAGCTGGTCGAAGTCGACGTCCCACAGCCAGCTGGTCTCGCTGGTGAAGTACTTCCGGCTCACCGCGTCCACAATGACCAGTACCGCGCAGTCCCGCTCCGAAGCGGCGATATAGCGGAGATTCGTGTCGTAGGCGATGGAGTTCTCGTGCTTGCTGGTCAGCAGGGTCCCGTGATGGGCCCCCAGGCGGAAGGTCTGCATCCGGCCATTTTTCAGCAGGTAATTGCCCAAGACGTTCGCGGCGGTGTCGCCGCCGGCGCCGCACTCCCGGCAGGCCGCGTAGGCCGCCAGGATGTTGTAGATGTTGTAGATGCTCCGGAAGGCCAGGGCGATCTGAACCCCGCCGTCCACGGTCACCACGGCGTTTTCCAGGTCCACCGCCGTGACGGTATAGTCCGTGGCGGGCTTTTTATGGCCGCATTTGGTACAGCGGTAGGCCCCTATATGGTTGTAGTGCACGTAGTCATACTCCATGGGGGCATGGCACACCGGGCAGTAGGCCCCGTCGTGATAGACCCCCGTAGGCTGATCCGTGGAGACGGCGCACCGGTCCAGGCCGAACCACTTGACCTTCTCCCTCCCCCGGGCGAAACAGGAGGACAGGGGATCGTCGGCGTTCAAAATCAGTTCCGTCTCAGGGTGGAGGGCCGGGAGAATGGAGTCATAGACCCACTCCGGATGCCCGTTCCGGGTGAGCTGGTCCCGGTAGAGGTTGGTGATCACAAACTCCGTGGGATGGAAGAACTTGAAGGTGTGGGCGGCGTAGCGCTCGTCGGACTCGATGAGGAGCACGTCCGCCCGGACCTTCCCTCCCAGGGTGGCGTGGGTCAGCACCAGGGTGGTCACGCCCTCAATCTGGTTGGAACCCTCCTCATTATAAACCACGGTCTTCCCGTCCGCCCGGAGGACGGCGGCGATCATCTCCACCGTGGAGGTCTTCCCGTTGGACCCGGTGACGGCGATGATGTGCCCCGGCAGCTCCACCCGCCGGAGGATGTCCGGGCAGATCTTCAAGGCGAACTTCCCGGGCATGGAGCTCCCCTTGCCGATGAGCTTGCCCGCAAAGTGGCCTAGCTTGCAGACCATGATGGCAAATAGTTTCCTCATAGATCGTCTCCCATTGAACTGTTTTCCCCGTTACCGTCTTCTCCGGTCCGCCTCGTAGGCCTCCCGCAGCTCCGCGAAGGCGCGGACGGGGGCCCCGTCGGCGTTCTGGAATTTCAGGGGCAGGGCGAAGAACAAGAAGTCCTTCCGCCCCCGGACCTTTTTCAGGCACAGGTTCTCTATGCTCACCACGCCGTCCTTCAGCAGGATGTGGTGAACGGGCAGCCCGCTGTCCGCCATCCGGTCAATGCTGATGGCGTCGGTGCCCACGCCCTTCAATCCCCGGGAGACCAGGTATCTCGCCGCCGCCTCGTCGGGAACGGGGAAGGCGTCCTCCAGAAAGCGTTCGGAGCCCCAGCGGTCCTCCCAGCCGGTGTAGAAGAGAATGAAGTCCGCCCGGTGGATGGCCTCGTAGTTGGACCGGAGGAACTCCTCCGTGATCACCGGGCCCTCCTCGGACACGTCCAGCACCGTGGCCCGGCCGGAAAACTGGGACATGGGCATATCGTCCAGGGTCCGCCCGTCCCGCAGGAGATGGGCGGGGGCGTCCATGTGCGTGCCGGTGTGGGAGGAGAGGGTCAGCAGAGTCTCCCGGAACCCGTCCCGGGTGAGGGTGCAGGCCGCGGTCAGAGCCGGTACCGGCGTGCCGGGATAGATGGGGATATCCGGCGTGATGGTGTGGGTCATGTCGATCAACATAGGGCGGCGCTTCCTTTCCTGTTCAGTATAGACGGTTCTCATGGTCTGAAAACCGGTATTTCTATTTTTCTAAATAAATCATTAACGCGGCCACATCCGCCGGGGACACCCCGGAGATGCGGGACGCCTGTCCCAGGTCCAAAGGCCGGACCGCCGCCAGCTTCTCCCGGGCTTCCAGCCGGAGGCCCTGGATGGAGCCGTAGTCGATGTCGTCCGGCAGACGGTGGGAGGCCATTTTTTTGAAGTCCTCCACCTGTTTCTCCTGGCGGCGGATGTAGCCCTCGTACTTGACGGAAATCTCCACCTGCTCCCGCACGTCGGCGGGCAGGTCCGGCCGTCCCGGGTCGAAGGGGGCCAGCTCGTCGTAATGAACCCGGGGCCTTCTCAGCAGGGCGTCCAGGGGACAGCCCCCCGGGGCGTCCGCCGTGTCCTTGGAGCGGAGGAAGGCCGCCAGCTCCGGAGAGGGAGAAGCCCCGGTGTGGGCCAGCCGCCGGATCTCCCTGTCCACCGCGGCGTATTTCTCCTCCACCGCCCGGAGGCGCTCCTCCGGGACCAGCCCGATGTCGTAGCCCCGCCGGGTCAGCCGCCGGTCCGCGTTGTCCTGGCGGAGCAGGAGCCGGTACTCGCTCCGGGAGGTCATGATCCGATAGGGCTCGTTGGTGCCCTTGGTCACCAGGTCGTCGATGAGAGTGCCGATGTAGCTCTCCGCCCGGGAGAGGACGAAGGGGTCCTGTCCCCGGAGCTTCCGCACGGCGTTGACCCCGGCGCAGAAGCCCTGGACCGCCGCCTCCTCGTAGCCGGAGGAGCCGTTAAACTGCCCCGCCCCGTAGAGGCCGGGGACGGCCTTGACCTCCAGCGCGGCGGACAGGGCCAGGGGGTCGATACAGTCGTACTCAATGGCGTAGGCGGGCCGGGTCATCACCGCCCGGCGGAGGCCCGGGACGCTGTGGAGCATTCGGATTTGGACATCTTCCGGCATGGAGGAGGAAAAGCCCTGGATGTAGACCTCCTCGGTATCCAGGCCCATGGGCTCCACAAAGAGCTGGTGCCGGAGCTTGTCCGGGAAGCGGACGATCTTGGTCTCAAAAGACGGGCAGTACCGGGGCCCCACGCCCTCGATGAGGCCGGAGTACATGGGAGCCCGGTCCAGGTTCTCCTGGACGACGCGCTTGGTCTCCTCCGTGGTCCAGGTGAGCCAGCAGACGGCCCGGTTCTCCGGGGCATTTTCCGTGGAGTAAGAGAAGGGCACGGGAAGCTCGTCCCCGGGCTGCATTTCCATCTCGTCAAAGTCCACCGTCCGGGCGTTCACCCGGGGGGGCGTGCCGGTCTTGAAGCGGCGGAGGGGGAGGCCCAGCTTTAAGAGGGAGTCCGTCAGACGGGTGGCGGCGTGCATACCGTCGGGACCGGAGTCCTCCACCCACTCCCCCACGATGGTCCGGCCCGTGAGATAGGTCCCCGTGGCCAGGATGACGGCCCGGGCCTCGAACGCCGCCCCGGTGGCCAGGACGGCGGCGAAGCCCCCGCCCTCCAGCGGGCGGAGAGCGACCAACTCCCCCTGGCGGACGGTCAGGCGCTCCTGGCGCTCCAGGGCGTGCTTCATGCGGCCCTGGTATTTCCGGCGGTCCGCCTGGGCCCGGAGGGACCAGACGGCGGGGCCCTTGCCCTTGTTCAAAAGGCGGTACTGGATGCAGCACTCGTCGGCGGCTTTCGCCATCTCGCCTCCCAGGGCGTCCAGCTCCCGGACCAGGTGGCCCTTGCCGGTGCCGCCTATGGCGGGGTTGCAGGGCATGTTGCCCACGGCGTCCAGATTGATGGTAAAGATGACGGTCTCCATCCCCAGGCGGGCGGCGGCCAGGGCCGCTTCGATGCCCGCGTGGCCCGCGCCGACGACGGCGATATCGAATGTTCCGGCTTGAAATTCCCGCATGGCGTTCTCAGCTCCGGTGGGCATAGCGGTTCTCCGTCCGGCCCATGAGCCAGTCTACGGAGACGTCATAATAGTCGGCGACACGCAAGAGCTTTTCGTATCTCGGGTAACCGCCTAACTCCATATCCTGATAGCCTCGGAAGGAAATGCCGATTTCCGTCGCGGCTTGGGCCTGAGTTAAATGCTTGGCTCTGCGGAGCCTCCGAATTTTTTCCGCGAAATCCATAGTTCCCCCTTGACATTCATATATTGGCGTATTATAATGCATATATAATAATATTCAAATATCTGTACAAACAGGGAGGGCACCGCAATGATCGAGATCCCCCAAATCGTCGAAGATCTCTATTTCCAGCAGGTCGTCATACCGGACCAGAAGGATTGGCCGGACTACCTCCGGGGGGACCCGACGGTCATCCGGGGGCTCTACTCCTTTTATTACGGCCTCCGCATGGGGTCTCAGCTCTCCAGCGCCCTGCGGGAGGAGCCCTTTATCCTTGTCGAAGAGTGATCGCCGCCACCTCCGGGCGGTTGAACAGGCGGAAGGACCACCCCGTGTTTCCCAGACCCCGGGTAACGAAGAGGGTGGAGCCGTTTTCCTCGTAGAGGCCCGCCGTGTAGGAGGGGAAAAAGGTCCGGTCCGTGGAGACCAGCCCGTCCGTGAAGGGCAGGCGGACCACGCCGCCGTGGCCGTGGCCTGAGACCACCAGATCCGCCCCCAGGAAGCTGTACTGCTCCGGGAAGTGGTCGTTCCGGTGGGCCAGCAGCATCCAGAAAACGTCCTCCCCACAGGCGGCCCGGACCTCCTCCGCCACCGTCTCCGGGGGCTTCTGGTCCGCGAAGCCGTTGGGATCGTCGATTCCCGCCAGCACGATGGCGTCCCCGTTCCGCTCCAGGGTGACGAACTCGTTGGACAGCACCGTCACCCCCTGGGCCTCCAGGGTCTTTTTCAGCTCGGGCACGTCCCCGACGGCCCACTCGTGATTCCCGGTGACGTAGTAGGTGGGGGCGATGTCCGCCAGGCCCGCCGCCGTCTCCCGGGCGTAGCCCTGGGGCACGTCCCGAAACGCGTCCAGCAGGTCACCCACCAGAAAGATGTATTCCGGCTCCCGGGCCTCCACGGCCTCCAGGAGCGCTTTATTTTTATCGCCGAAGTACGTAGAGTGCAGATCCCCCAGCACCACGATCCGGCAGCCGTCGAAGCCCGGGGGCAGTCCTCGAAGGGCGGGGCTGAAAGAGGACGCCTGCAGGGCCGTGTTGCCCCAATACACATAGAGCCCCGCCAGGACCGCCAGAGCCGTCAGGCACAGCAGTCCCCTCCCCCGCCGGCGCCGCTTGGAACGCCTCTCCATAGACACCTCCGGGCCGTCAAACGGCGATCATACCTTGATTTTTTAAGTATAGCACAGGGAGTATTTCCCTGGCGAGAGGAAAAATACACAAAGAACAATCAAAGGATACAGAAAACTTCGTGCGCCGCGCCGCAAAAAGGGTGACCTTAGGGCGGACTGACGAAACTTGCCGGACCAATTGTGAAAAAATTATGAAATACAGAAAATTCCACTTGCATTATGTTGACCAGTGTGGTATAGTACCTTACAGAAATTTCAAGAGAGGAGATTACAGATATGAGAATCTTTGCACAAGCGTATCCCGACGATTTGGACGACATGATCTTTCTGGATGAGCCTTGGACTCACAGCGATCGCTGAAAACCGGAAGCCACGCCGTCGGCGTGGATTTTTCTTTTTCCGCGAATCGGGCTATTGCCCGTTGACGATATGACGGTCCCCGTAAAGCGGCGGCCGCAGTCTCTTTCATATTGCCTCGCACTGAGAACCTTCGCAAAGGAAGATGGAAAGGGACCCATCGATGGGTTCCTTTCGTTTTGAATCAGAAATTTTTCAGCCTGCTGAAAAGCCTGCCCGGCCCATCACAAGATTTTGTGGAGGGCCGGGCGGGCTTTTTCCATTTTGCGCCGGATGATGTATCAACACGTCAAAAAACGCCCCGAAAAATCGTGGATTTTATGGAAAATTTTTATGGCGTTTTGGCGGCGGATATGATACATTTGAACTAGGGAAAGGCCCTCTGGAGCGGGTGTCCCGCTTTCCGGAGCGCCGAGGTATTCCGGCTGAGGAAAGGGGGAGGCTCTATGCGCAGAATGATGGTCACAATGCTGTTCGCGCTGCTTTTGACAGGCTGCGCCGCGCCTTCCAGAGAGGCGTCCGCCGCTTCCCCGCCGTCCCCTGCCGTCCGCTCCGCCCCCGCGCCGGAGGCGGAGAACATGAGCTCTTCCATGGTGGAGTCCGCGGCCCGGCCCATGCCGGAAGAAGAGGTGCTGGCGGCCTACGAGCGGGCCGAGCGGATCTACGGCTGGTTCGACCTGGCCCCCCTCCCCTCCTCCGGTCAGCCTGTCACCATGAACAGCAGAACCTATTACCCGGTAGACATGAAGGGTTTTGAAGACCTGGAGGACCTGCGGACCTATCTGCGGGGCCTCTTCTCCCAGGAGCTGGCGGACCGCCTCCTGGACGGGAAAACCGCCCGGATCCAATACCAGGACGTGAACGGCGTTCTCTGCGTCTCCGGCGAGGAACGGGAGCGAAGCGCCGAAAAAGGTCAGATCCGCGTGGAGTCCGAACAGCTGGAGGAAACCCTCTACTCCGTCAATGTGATGGTGGAGCTGCTGGGCGAGGACGGCGAAACCGTCGTGGGTCTGGAAAGCTGGTCCTTCCCCTACGCTTACGTAAACGACCGCTGGGTCTTCACCGATTTCCGGCTGGTCTATTAAAAAGATACAAAAAAATACCGCTCCTTGGACAAAACGCCGCCCAAGGGGCGGTTTTTCGTAAAGAGGTGCGTGACTCAGATGTGACCCCCTCCGGAGAGTTCGCAAAAAACTACGCAAATTTTTTGGTTTTTGCGTAGTTTTTTGAAATTTTTCAGAATACCACAGGAGCGGCCTCTCCAGATTGTTATGAAAATGTCAAAATTTGCGCTACAAAACCGGCAGTTTTACGAAAATTTTCCCGGATTGTAAAGCAACTTGCCCATATTTACCGGGTTATTTTTGTCTAATTGTAAGAAATACAACGTTTGCGTAAGAAAAAGTAGATTCATCACTTGAAAAAATGTTCTTATATGCTACAATAAGGCTACACATTCAAGCGGCGCAAAACCAAAAGGAGGAGAAAAACTATGGAAAACATGTTTTGGATCGGTTTCATAGGCGCGCTGGTTGCCGGACTTTTTGCCGTTATGCAGGCAAAAAAAGTGCTGTCTTACTCAGAAGGCAGCGAAAAAATGCGTAAAATCGCGGCAAATATCCGCGCCGGCGCAAACGCTTACTTAAAGCAGCAGTACACCACCGTCTTCAAGGTCTTCATTATCGTCTTCGTCATTCTGGTAGTCATCGCCTTCACCTCCGGCGGGAAGATGCTCTCCAAGTTCACTCCCTTCGCCTTCGTCACCGGCGGCATCTTCTCCATGCTGGCCGGCTTCATCGGCATGAAGATCGCCACCAACTCCAACGCCCGGACCGCTCAGGCCG
>CAMXKT010000028.1 GCA_947244595.1 uncultured Oscillibacter sp.
TGCCGGTGGAGGACATCGAGCGCCTCATCGGCCACGTGGACGTGGACCGGGCGGTAGCCTCCTCCCTCCGGCCGGACGAGCACCCCGGCGCTCCGGGCATGAAATACCGCCACTACGCGCCCAAGGCCCCGGTGACGGTCATCACCGGGGCCCCCATGAACTCCGCCAGGGAAATCGCGGAGCGGGCGGGTCCCGGCGCAGGCGTCATCTGCTTCGACGAGTACGCCCACCTCTTCCCTCAGCAGGTGGTCCGCCCCCTGGGCCCCTGCAGCGACAAACAGATCCAGGCCCAGCGGGTCTTCGAGGCCCTGCGGAGCTTCGACAGCAGCCAGGTGGAGGAAATCTTCGCTCAGTGCCCGGATAACCGGGGTCTGGGCCTGGCCATCGGAAACCGGCTGAAAAAGGCCGCGGGCTTCCACGTGATCAACGCGGACAGCCAGCGGATCATCCTGGGGGTCACCGGGGGCACCGGCGCGGGAAAGAGCAGCGCCCTCCAGGCCCTCCGGGACCTGGGAGGGACCATCATCGACTGCGACGCGGTCTACCACCAGGTCCTGAACGACAGCGAGGACTTCAAAAACGCCATCAACGTGCGTTTCCCCGGGGTCTTCACCGCCGACGGCCAGCTGAACCGGAAGAAACTGGGAGAGGAGGTCTTCGCCAAGCGGGACCGGCTGGACCAGCTGAACGCCATCGTGTACCGCTTCCTTCTGCCGGAGCTGGAAGCGCTGGTGGAGGCCGCCGAAGGGCTCTGCGCTCTGGACGCCATCAACCTCTTTGAAAGCGGCCTGGACCGCCTCTGCGACCGCACCGTGGCCGTAACCGCCCCCACGGAGCTGCGGGTAAAGCGCATCATGGCCCGGGACCACATCACCGAGCAGTACGCCCGCCTGCGCATCAACGCCCAGAAGCAGGACGAGTACTATCGGGGCAAATGCGACTGTGAGCTGAACAACGCCAGCGACTCCCCGGAGGAGTTCCGCCGGGACGCCTATCTGTTCTTCGAGCGTCTGGTGGAGGCGATCCAGGAGGAGAAGCGGCATGGGTAATATCAGGAGGTAATATCTTATGGAAAAATCCGAGTACAAGGAGCTGAAGGAACAGCTCCTCTCCAGCAAAAAGAATGGCTACGATATCCTTACCGACGCCGACAGGGCGGCGATGGAGGACTACTGCGCCGGATACAAGCGCTTTTTGGACGTGAGCAAGACGGAGCGCCTCTGCGCCGCGGAAACCGCCCGTCTGGCGGAGGCCGCGGGCTACCGGCCCTACGTCCCGGGAATGGCCGTGAACCCCGGCGGCAAGTTCTATGTCTGCAACCGGGGCAAGGCCGTCATGCTGGCCCACATCGGGCAAAAGCCCCTCTCGGAGGGCGTTCAGATCGCGGCGGCCCATATCGACTCCCCCCGGCTGGACCTGAAGCCCAACCCCCTTTACGAGGACAGCGAGCTGGCCTACTTTAAGACCCACTACTACGGCGGCATCCGGAAGTACCAGTGGGTCACCATTCCCCTGGCTCTTCACGGCGTGGTGATTTTGAAAAACGGGATCAAGTTCACCGTCCGCGTCGGTGAGGAGGAGGGCGAACCCCGGCTGGTCATCACGGATCTGCTGCCCCACCTGGGGGCGGCCCAGAACAAAAAGCCCCTGGCGGAGGCGGTCCCCGGCGAGACGCTGAACCTTCTGCTGGGCAGCAGACCCATCGGCGGCGAGGAGGAGTCCGGCCGGGTGAAGCTGGCGGTGATGAAGCTGCTCTATGAGAAGTATGGCATGGTGGAAGACGACCTGGCCTCCGCCGAGCTGGAGGCCGTCCCGGCGGTGAAGGCCTGTGACATCGGCCTGGACCGCTCCTTGATCGGGGCCTATGGCCACGACGACCGGGTCTGCGCCTACGCCGCCCTCAAGGCCCTTCTGGATCTGAAAGAGACCCCGGTGAGGACCGCCGTCTGCATCCTGGCGGACAAGGAGGAAATCGGCTCCGACGGCGTGACGGGCATGCAGTCCGCCGCCTTCGACGCCTTTGTCGAGGACCTGTGCGCCGCCCAGAACGCGGCTCTCCGGGCCTGCTTCGCCAAGTCCTTCTGCCTCAGCGCCGACGTGACGGCGGCTTACGACCCCAACTACCCCGACGTGTTCGAGAAGCGGAACGAGTCTCAGCTCAACTACGGCGTGGGCCTGTGCAAGTACACCGGGGCCCGGGGCAAATCCGGAGCCTCCGACGCGGACGCGGAGACCGTGGCCTACGTCCGGCGGCTCTTCGACCAGGCGGGGGTCGTCTGGCAAATCTCCGAGCTGGGCAAGGTGGACGCCGGGGGAGGCGGCACCGTGGCCATGTATATGGCGAACCGGAATATCAGCACCCTGGACGCGGGGGTCCCCGTGCTGAGTATGCACGCCCCCTTTGAAACGGTCTCCAAGCTGGACTGCTATGAGACCTACAAGGGCATGAAGGCGGTCTTCCAGGCGAAAGAGGGAGTATAACCTATAAAAAACGGGCTGTGCCAAATGGCACAGCCCGTTTTCCTCACGGGATTCATCGGTTGGTGGAGACGAAACAGCTGGGCGCGTAGCCCTCCAGCATGTCGAAGGTAAAATAGCTGTCCCGGGAGAAGGTAACCCGGCGGACCAGGGTTCCGCCGATCCGGTCGTCCCCGCCATAGTCCTGTTGGACGGAGAGGAGTCCGTCCCGGCCGCTGGTGTCCACAAAGCGGAAGCTGTTGTGGTCGCCCTCCCAGGGAATCATGTCGGCGAACGCCTCATCCCAGCGGAGGAACGTAAAGAGGTAGCTTGCCTCGGGTTTCTCCGGGTTGTCGAAGCGAACAAGATAATTACACGCCTGGAACAGGGGGAAGGGAAGCTGGATGGTGAAGACCGCCTCATAAGGGGAGTACACATCCACGGTAAGCTCCGCCTCATACAGCCCCTCGCTGGTGAACTCGCTGCCGTCCAGGCCCATGGAGCGGGCCTCGCCAACGGCGGTATAGGTCCGCAGGGGCTGGGCGCTCTCTTCCGGCTCCGGGTCCTCAGCGGGCCGGAAGTCCGGCTCCTCGGAGAGCTGAACCTTTTCCCCGCTTTCGTTCAGGCAGCGGTACAGGAAGGTGGCGATCTGTCCCCGGGTGCAGGGCTCGTCGGGAGAGAAGGTGGTCTCGGAGGTTCCGGAGGTGATGCCGCTCTCCACGGCCCAGGCCACGGCCTGGGCGTAGGGCGCGCCGGGGGCCACATCGGTGAAGGTCCCGGGGGCGCTGACCTCGGGAGACCCGGCATAGCGCCAAAGGAAGCTCATAGCCGCGCCCCGGGTGCAGGGGTCAGTGGGATCGAAGAGGACGGCCCCCGCGGGGACGAGGGCGGCACCGTGTGGGAAATCTGCGCTGCCCAGAATGTCCTGTTGGAAGGCCCAGCCGATGGCCTGGGCGAAATCAGCGTTGAAAGAGGCGGTCTCCGGGACCTCGATCTCCGCCTGGGGGGACCCGGCGGCCCGCCAGAGGAAGGTGAGAATCTGCCCCTGGGTGCAGAGGGCGTCGGGGGAGAAGGTGTCCTTGGAGGTCCCGGTGGTGATGCCCCGCTCCACGGCCCAGGCGATGGGCGCGGCATAGTACAGCCCCTCGTCTACGTCGGAGAAGGCGGCGGCGCCGCCTGTCAGCAGGACCAGGGCCAGGAGAAAAGCGGCCAGCGTCTTTTTCATATGCGCGCACCTCGTTTCATTTCAGAGTTTGGGCCCCGAAAGGCTCAAGCCCTATTGTAAGATATTTTTTCCGCCCTTGCAAGCCCAAACCACAATTTGTATGTTACATCTTTGTTACAGGCACAAGGGATAGCCCCTATTTTTGGCAAATTTCCCCCTTTGACCGGAAAGCCCGCGCCGTCCAAACAGGTCCCGCCCCGGCGCGGCCTGCGGGCCCAGGCCGGAACGCCCGTCGAAAGAGTACTTTTTTCTAGAAAAATGTACGTATTTCCAATTATTTTCTGGGATTTCTGTCAGGCAAATCTTGTAAACCCGGCCCTTTTCTGATATACTGTTGGCCATAAAAACATGCGGAGGAAAACCCGGCCCTCAGCTGGTGCGGGAAGCGCGGGCGAAACGTCCTCCGGACAAACGAAAAGGAGCGTCTTTTCATGAGGAAAAATCCCTTCAGACTGGCCGCGGCCTTGCTGGCCTTCTGCATCGCCGTCTCCCTGTTCTCCCCTGTGGGGCTGGCGGTGGAAGTTGAAGACTATTTTGATCTGCTTGCCGCCATTGACAGCGTGTCCTCCGGCGGCACGGTCTCGCTGACCAAGGACGCCATAGTCAATCTCGCTCAGGACGAAACCCCGTGGACCATTCCCAAAGACGTCACCATAGACGGGCAGGGCCGCACAATTGTCCTCCGTGCGGGCGGAATTTTGCTGGGCGGAAATGTGACGTTTAAAAACGTGCAGCTGGACTTTACCGGCAGCACCCGTAACGCAGTCATCGCCAACGGATACGCCCTGACGCTGGACGGCGTAACGGCCGCGGGCTATCCCTTCAACGTCTTCGGCGGCACCCTGCTGCCAAACTCTTATGAAGTATTCCAAGTTCCCACCCCCGGCAGCTCTAACACCATCACAATTCGGGGAGGCACCAACCTCCAGGGCAAGTCTGAGCATGTCGTGGGCGGCGGCAATATTTACGCTGGCAGTCTCTGCATGGGCGGCATGAAACCGGAAACCGGCAATCAGGACGGCGAGGCAAACGCCTTTCCCGGGAATCCCGTCATCCGCATAGACGGCTGCGCGAATCCCGGCGGCGGCGTCCTCCCCCTGGGCCAGATCTACGCCGGGGGCGCGCAGCAGAAGAACACTCCGGGCGTGGATGGAGAAAAAAGAACGCTTCCGAATTCCAACAGCTACACCGTAGACGGGACCGTCACCATCACCGGCGCGAAAATCCCCGACGTGGACGGTGCGGGCGCGACGGAAACCTGTGTGGAGTACGACGGCCAGTATCTGGATACCAAGGTATTCTGCGATATCTCCGGCCTGTCGGTACGTTCGGGCAACCTGGCCCTGGACCAGGGCAGCAGCTTCCGGCAGGACGGGAACACGTCCCTTTCCATCTCCTCCGGCGCAAAGCTGACGGTTTCCAGTCTGTACAACGCCGGAGGCAGCGCCGATTTCACGGTGGATGATTTCACCGGTGAGGGCGGTATCCTGATTATGGGCGCGGATCAAACCATGACCGCCGTCCGGTCGGCGGCGGGCTCGGCCAAGGTGGCTGTCGGCGGAACAAACAATTCCAATACCCAGTCCACTGCCGAACCCATCCTGGGCCACACCTATCTCCGAACCCCGTCCTCCGGCGGCGTCTCTTTCGAGCTCCTGCCCCACAGCTCCAAGCCCGGCGTGAAGTTAGCCGGGGATGAGTACGGCAATTGGACGGCTGAGGAGGAGGCCTCCGGCGGAGACGAAGACCTTGTGAAGGAGTTCCGCTTCGACACAGCGGCGGCGACTGTGGAAGCGGGCCAGGAAGCTCAATTCCCCCTAACCGCCGAGAACACAGCCGGAATGGCGGTGTATCTGGACTTCCTTCCCCTGACCATCAATATCAACGACAAACCCACCAACCGGACAGAGAAAGAAATCGAGGGCGACACCTACTATACCTACGCGGATGCCTTCGGCTATTTCTCCATGGAGATCATCGGGAATGAGCTTTTCGTTTCCACACATGAACTCTGTGACCCGGGCAGGTATACCATCCGGATCATCGTGCCCGGCGAGAATACGGTTGGAGGAAAGGCGCTCTTTCAAGACGCCGTGCTCACCGTTACGGACGGCGGCGGCGAAGAACCGGACCCTGGTCCGGGAGACCCTGTGCTCAGCTCCATTTCCGTCAACAGCACCGGCCACAAAACCGCCTATCAGGTGGGCGAGTCCCTGGACGTCTCCGGACTTACGATTGAAGCCGCCTATTCCGATGGAAGCAAACAGACGGTGATTGTCACGGCGGACATGGTCACCGGCTTCGACTCCAGACAGGCCGCGGAAAGTCAGACGCTGACGATCTCTTACCAGGGCAAGACCGCGGCCTACACCGTTAAAATCTCTGCCGCCCCCCAGCCGCCCGACCCGCCCGGCGGAACAAAATACCGTCTGACGGTCGGCAATACCGGCAGCGGCGGGACTGCGGAGGGAACCTACGAGTACCCGGAGGGCGCGGACGTCACCGTCCGCGCGGGAGACAAGGCAGGCAAGACCTTCGCCGCCTGGGATACGGCGGACCTGACGCTGGACAACCGGAACAGCCCGGATGTGAGCTTTAAAATGCCCGGCCGAAACGTGACGCTCAACGCCATCTGGTCTCCCGCCGGCGTCACACCTCCCTCCCCCAGCCACACTCACGCATGGAGCGCTGCTTGGAAAACCAGCGCAAGCCACCACTGGCACGACTGCGCCGCTTCCGGCTGCCCCGTCACGGACAACAGTCAAAAGAACGGCTACGCCGCCCATACCGCCGGGGACTGGGTAGTGGACCGGCCCGCCACCTCCACCCAGAGCGGAACCCGGCACAAGTCCTGCACCGTCTGCGGCTATGAAACGGCCCGGGAAACCCTCCCCGCCACCGGCGGCGGGAGCTCGTCCTCCGGCGGAAGTTCTTCTTCCGGCGGCAGTTCCTCTTCCGACAGTGGAAGTTCCTCCTCCGGCGGCAGCTCGTCCTCCAACACCACTACGGTGAGGCGTCCCGACGGCTCCACCGTCTCCACCACCGTCAACAAAATCAACGGCACCGTGACGGAAACCACGAAACGGAGCGACGGCTCCAAAACCGTAGTGGAGACAAAAAAGGACGGCTCTGTCACCACCACCGAAACGGCGAAGGACGGCTCCACTGTCAAAACGGTGGAGCGGGCCGACGGAACCACCGAAATCACGGTAAAGCGGGCCGACGGCCTCACGGCTTCCATCCGGGAAAATCGGAACGGCTCCAGGGCCGACGTGCGGATTCCCTCCAAGGCCGTTCAGGACAGTCAGGGAAGCAGCGTGCCCCTGCCCATTCCGGCTCTGCCCGGGAAGAACGCCGACGTCACCATCCACACCGGCAGCGCCCGGCCCGTCCAAGTGGAGATCCCCGCGGAGGGAGACCCCGGGACCACCGTCGCATATCTCGTTACCTCCGACGGCTCCGAGACCCTGATTCGGACCGCCGTGCTGGACGGGGGCCGGATCACCCTCAGCGTTCCCAACGGGGCCACCGTGCGGCTTCGGGACAACCGTAAGGATTTCCTCGATATCAGGGGCCACTGGGCGGAGGAGGCCATCAGCTTCGCCGCCGCCCGGGAGCTCTTCTCCGGCAGAACGCCCACGTCCTTCGCTCCCGACATCCCCATGTCCCGCGCCATGCTGATGACGGTGCTGGCCCGGCTGGACGGCGCAAACGCCGCCGGGGCGTCCGCTTATGAAACGGCCTCCGCCTGGGCCGTCACCCAGGGGATCAGCGACGGACGTAACCCGGAGTCTCCGGTGACGCGGGAGCAGTTCGCCGCCATGCTCTACCGCTACGCGGGCAGCCCTGCCGCCGCAGGCCAAGAGCTGCGGTTCAGCGACGCGGCGGCCATCAGCGGCTATGCCCGGGAGGCAATTCTCTGGGCCGTGGAAAACGGCATCCTCAGCGGTTACAAGGACGGCTCCTTTGCCCCCGGCGGCAGGACTACCCGCGCCCAGGCGGCGGCAATGCTGACCCGGTACGTGAATTATCTCAGCCGTCAATAAACGATGAAATCCGCAAACTCACAAACGCTTTTCGAACACAGAGAGGCCGGCGCCGGCCTCTCTGTGTTTTTCACGCCCTCCCCCCTTTTAAACGGACCTTGTCCCTCCCCCCTGCAAAATGGCTATGCCGGTCAGGCGTCTATTGACATGAAAAGGGAAGAAATTGTATAATGGAATGTAGCAGAATTTCAATGTGGTTCGCGGGGCGGAAGGAGGCCCCTTTTCCGGTCCTCCAGGCGTCCCGCATTCCTAGCGTCAGAATGGAGACTTCCCATGAAAAAAACTCCAAATGAGCAGAACAGACGGAGGAGTTTTTCCCTGCTCCTCTCCATCATATTCGTCTTTTGCATCTTCGGGACAATCGTATTTTCGGTGTCCCGCAAAATCTCCAGGGAGATGTCGGACTCCGCCGTCCAAAACCTGAGCGAGAGTCTGGACCTGATTCAAAGCACCATTGAGGCCATCCTGCGCAGCGAAGCGGAATTCCAGACCCTGATCGCCCAGGAGATCGCCCGCGTGGACGACCCGGAGGCGTATATCCGCGCCTACGAGAAAAACCAAACCATGTCCAAGATGTCCCTGATCCTGTCCGGAAAGACCGAGGGCGTCTCCAACACCGGAGACCGCTTCACCGGGGAGGAACTGGACTTTTCCGCCGGCGGAACGGTCATGGGTCTGCCGGTCTCCCAATCTTACCTAAATTACATGGGGACCTGGTCCTACACCATTAAATGTCCCGTTAAGCGGGACGGGCGGGAAATTGGGACTCTCTATGCCGAGTATATCTACGACGCCATTGACCGCTCTCTGCCGGAGGGGTTCTACAACAAGCAGGCGTCGCTGTACGTCATGGACGCGGAGAGCCAGCGGTTCGTCCTGAAACCCAAGGGCATGGGCCAGCGCAGCGCGGGCCATCTGAACCTGATGGATTTTTACCGCGCCAATGATATCCAGGACTCGGTGATCCAGGCGGAAGTGGAGGCATGCCTCAGGGGCACAAAGAATATCCTGTTTTACCACGATATCCGGAACACGCAGGCCCTCAACTACATGTGGTCCGTGAACAGGGGAACGATCTTCCTGGTGGGTTACGTGCCCGTTCAGGCTATCCAGCAGGAGGGGAACACCGTCAACCAGAATATTTTCATTGTGGTTGCTTCTATGCTGGCGGCCTTCTTCCTGTGTATCCTTCTGTACTACCTCAACTGGCGGCAGCAGGATAAACTCCGGAACGAGCAGGAAGCGGAGCGAAAACTTCACAGCCAGCAGTTGGCGGACGCCCTCCAAGCCGCCCAGATCGCCAGCGAGTCCAAGACCACCTTCCTATCCAACATGTCCCACGACATCCGCACGCCTATGAACGCGGTGTTGGGATTTACCTCTCTCCTCTCCAAGGACGCGGAGGACCCGGCCAAGGTCCGGGAATACACCCGGAAGATCATGTCCTCCGGGCAGCACCTCCTCAATCTGATCAACGACATCCTGGACGTCTCCAAAATTGAGAGCGGCAAGGTCGTGCTGAACCTGGAGAACTTCTCCCTCAACGACGTGATCTCCTCCGTAGACGCCATCATTCAGCCCATGGCCAGGGCCAGGAGGCAGGACTTCCACCTGGAGGTAACCGGCGTCCGGCATGAGCGCCTGATTGGAGACGAAACCCGGATCAACCAGATCCTGATCAACCTCCTCTCCAACGCCGTGAAATACACGCCGGAGGGGGGCCACATCTGGTTCCGCATCATCGGGCTGAAGCAGCGCTCCAGCCAGTACGAACACATCCGCATGGAGGTGGAAGACGACGGCTACGGCATGACGCCGGAGTACCTGGAGACCATCTTCGACGCCTTCACCCGGGCGGAGAACAGCACCACCAACAAAGTCCAGGGCACCGGGCTGGGCATGGCCATCACCAAGAGCATTGTGGAGCTGATGGGCGGCACCATCGAGGTCTTCAGCGAGGTGGACCAGGGCTCCCTCTTCCGGGTCGACCTGGAGCTCCGCATCCAGGAGGAGCAGGCGGACCGGCAGTTCTGGACGCAGCGGGGCGTCTCCCGGATCCTGCTGGTGGACGGAGACCCGGAGGGCCGGGAGAGCATCCGGGCCCTTATGGAGGACACCGGCCTCCAGCTGGACATGGCCGCCGACAGCCGGGAGGCCGCGGACCGGCTGCGAAGCGGCGCTGAAAACTGCCAGCTGGCCCTTTTGGATTGGGAGACCTGCGGGCTCCCGGCGGCCAGGGAACTGCGGGAGGCCCTTCCCGGCGGCGTTCCCCTCCTCCTCCTGGCGGAGTCCGGCGCGGAAAACCTGGAGGAGGCCCGAGAGCTGGAGCGCACGGGCGTCCTCGTCAAGCCCTTTTTCGTCTCCGCCTTCCGGGAGAAGGTGGCGCAGCTGTGGGCGGAGCCCGGCAAACACGCCGGCCCCGAGCCCGACGAGGACGGCAGCCTGGAAGGGCTCCATTTCCTCGCCGCGGAGGACAACGAAATCAACGCGGAAATCCTGACGGAGCTCCTGGAGATCGAAGGGGCCTCCTGTGAAATCGTGGAAAACGGCCTTCTGGCGCTGGAGCGTTTCCAGCTGGCGGAGAAGGGCGAGTTCGACGCCATCCTGATGGACGTTCAGATGCCGGTGATGAACGGCCACGAGGCCGCCCGGGCTATCCGGACCCTGGATCGGGAGGACGCGAAGCTTATTCCCATCATCGCCATGACAGCCAACGCCTTCGCGGAGGACGAAAAAGCGGCCCTGGACTCGGGGATGGACGCCCACGTGGCCAAGCCGCTGAACATGGAGCATTTGAAGAAGGTCATCAGACTATGTACCAGACAAAAGGAAGATTGATCATGAAGCATATCAAGAGAGCGGCCCGCAAAGGGTCCGCCCTGTTCCTGGCGGCGCTGGCGGCGCTGTCCCTGGCGGCCTGCGGGGGGAGTCAGGAGCCCAAGAACCTGCTCACTCAGGACAAAGAAGAAGAACGGGTGGTGAACCTGTTCAGCCCCATGGAGAAGACCGACCCCGACGCGGAGAACATTGCCCGGACGGCCTCGGAACTGACGGTATCCATGGCGGAAGAGGCCCTGGGGGTAACCATGGCCTACCGGACCTACACGGCGGAGGACTATCAGGACAAAACCTACGACGACGTGACCCTGGACCGGGCCCGGAACAACATGGACGACCTGTATCTCCTGAACCCGGACACCGTGCTGGCCCTGGGAGCCGAGGGGAAGCTGATGGACCTCTCCGGCCTGGAGAGCGCCAAGAACCTCCGGGACATTATTCTGACGGCCAACACCGTGGACGGAAAGCTGGTGGCCATTCCCCAGGAAGTGGTGGCCTACGGTCTGTTTATCAACAAGGAGCTGTTCGATCGGTACAAAGTGCCCCTGCCGGAGACGCCGGAGGACTTTTTGGAGTGCTGCCGGATCTTCCAGGAGAACGGGTTTGAGCACCCCATCGGGGCCAATCGCTGGTGGCTGGAGACCTTCGTTTTCGCCATCGCCTATGCGGACCTCTATAACGGAGGGAACACGGAGGCGGAGATCGCCGCCCTGAACAGCGGGGAGGCCAAGTACAGCGACTACCTGCGCCCGGGCTTCGAGTTCCTCCAGACCCTCATCGACCGGGGCTACGTCGACGCGGAAACAGCCCTGGTCAGCGAGGCCATCGAGGCCGAGGGCCCGGACTTCCGGGCGGGTAAGACCCCGATTGTCATGGCCTACTGGGGCGCGGCCAACGCGGAGACGGCCTATGGAAAGACGGATTTTGAGATGCAGGTCATCGGCTTCCCCAGCGCCCGGGGACAGATGCCGGTCATGCCCATGACGGGCTACGGCGTGGGCGCGGAGGCGGAACACCGGGAGGACGCCGCAGCCATGCTGGATATCATGACATCCGACGAGGCGCTCCAGCTTTACTCGGAGACCAACCGGGTCATCTCCCCCTCCAAGAATATCAAGGTGGACTGCGTTCCCGCCCTGCGGCCTCTGAACGACCGGATTGAGGAAGGGGTCTACGTCCTGGGCTCCAACGCGGGCATGAGCGTGGAGCAGTGGGGGAACACCTGCCTCGTTGTCCGGGAGCTGCTGGGAGGCGCTTCCGTGGACGAGTGTATGGCTTCCTTCGACGCGCTGCAGGAAGCCGCGAACAAATAACGATTCCCCGCCCCATCATGAGGCGGAGCGGCGGAAAAGCCGGGCGGCATGGCGCGCCCGGCCCTTTTCTTGTTTTTTGCGGTGGAATCCTCCTTGTATTTTCCGGCAAAATATCGTATGATAGAGGTAACGCGGGAGACTCCCAAAAAGCCGCTTACGCTTTCCCGGCGAAACAATCACATATAGAAGGAGGCCCACCTTATGGAAGAGAAGAGAATGATCAAGGTCACCGTAGACGGCGCGGAATACGCCTACCCCTATGGAACGCCCTACCGCGCCATCGCGGCGGATTTTCAGGGCAAGACCCCATACGACATCCTGCTGGTCAACCGGGACGGGAAGCTCTGTGAGCTCCACAAGCCCCTGGACCGGGACTGCTCGCTGAAAATGGTCACCGCCCAGGACAGGCCCGGCATCCAGACCTATGAGCGCAGCGCCGTCTTCCTGATGCTGAAAGCCTTCTACGACGTGGCGGGCCGGGAGAACGTGGAGCGCATCTCCGTGGAGTACTCCCTCAGCAGCGCTCTTTTCATCCTGGCCCAGGGGAACTTTACCCTGGATCAGGCCCTGCTGGACCGGGTGGACGCCCGGATGCGGGAGCTGTCCGCCGCCGCCCTGCCCATTGAGAAAAAGACCCTCAACACTGACGACGCCGTGGAGTTGTTCCACAAGGCCCGGCTGGTCCACAAGGCCCAGCTCCTCAGCTTCCGGATCAACTCCCATGTCAACGTCTACTCTCTGGACGGCTTCGTGGACTACTTCTACGGCTACATGGCCCCGGACACCGGCTACATCCGCTGCTTCGGCCTGGAGCTGTTTGAAAACGGCTTTGTCCTCCGCCTGCCCACCCAGAAGGACCCCAACCACTTAGGGGACTTCAAGCCCTCCCATAAGGTCTTCCGGGAGCTCTACGAGTCCACGCTGCGTTCCGAGGCGCTGAACGCCTCCAATGTGGCGGAGCTGAACACCACCATTTCCCAGGGCGGGGCCACGCCGCTGATCCTGGCCCATGAGGCCATGATGGAAAAGAAGATCGGCGACATCGCCGCGGAGATCGCCTCCCGGAAGGAGGTCCGCTTCGTCATGATCGCCGGGCCCTCCTCCTCCGGCAAGACCACGTTCTCCCACCGGCTGTCCACCCAGCTGCGGGCCTGCGGCCTGCGGCCCCACCCCATCGCCACGGACAACTACTTCGTAAACCGGGACAAAACCCCCCGGGACGAAAACGGCAACTACGATTTCGAGGGTCTGGGGGCCATGGACGTGGAGCAGTTCAACGAGGACTGCATCCGCCTTTTGAAGGGAGAGACGGTGGAGATTCCCACCTACAATTTCAAGAAGGGCGCCCGGGAGTACAACGGCAACTTCCTGCGCCTGTCAGAAGGAGATGTCTTGGTCATTGAGGGCATCCACTGCCTCAACGACGCCTTCACCCACGCCCTGCCCAAGGAGAGCAAATACAAAATCTATATCAGCTGCCTGACCACACTGAACATCGACGACCACAACCGCATCCCCACCACAGACGCCCGGCTCCTCCGGCGCATCGAGCGGGACGCCCGGACCCGGGGCTACAGCGCCCAGGCCACCATCAAGATGTGGCCCTCCGTCCGGCGGGGCGAGGAAAACAACATCTTCCCCTTCCAGGACAGCGCGGACATGATCTTCAACTCCGCCCTCATCTACGAGACGGCTCTGCTCAAGCCCTATGTCCAACCTCTGCTCTTCGGCGTGCCCCGGGACAGTGAGGAGTATATTGAGGCCAAACGCCTGTTGAAATTCCTGAACTACTTCCTCCCCATTCCCGCGGACAACATCCCCAAGACCTCCCTGATGCGGGAATTCATCGGCGGAGGCTGCTACCACGCCTGACCAAAATAGGTCTATGGAATTATGGACCGGTGAACCCATAGCGTCTCCGGCGCTGTGCGCTCGGAAAAAACCGCCCGGCATGCTGAGCATGCCGGGCGGTTTGGTTCTAAGCGGATCGGCTCAGAAGCACTTGCGATAGATAGCTTCCTCGCTCTCCAGGTCGAAGGGATAGTAGGCGTTGGTCATCAGCCGCTGCTGGTTGGCCTCCACGCTCTGGGGGAAAGCCTTGAAGTCCGCCTCGGTGAAGCCGCAGTCCTTGAGGGGCCGCAGGGGCAGGATGCGCTGCAGCAGGGCGTTCATCTCGGGGATGGCGTTCTTGGCCTCGCAGCCCAGGATCCGGGCCACCAGCTCCTTGAACCGCATGATCTCGCCGTCGGGGTTCTTTTCGTCATAGTAGTCCATGATGGCTCCGAACAGCATGTAGTTGCTCTCGCCGTGGGGCACGTGATAGGTGCCGCCCAGGGGGAAGCTCATGCCGTGAACCGGGCCGCAGCCCGCCTTCAGGAAGGCGATGCCCGCGTAGAAGCTGGCGGTGACGAACTCGTCCAGATACTCGAACCGGGCGTCCTGGCCCTTCTCGTCGATGAGCTTGAAGCCCTTGAGAATCATGTCCATGGCCTTCTCGGAGAAGAGCTCGGAGGTCATGGTCTTCCGGTGGGGGCTCAGGAAGGACTCGGTGGCATGGACCAGCGCGTCGATGGCGGAGCAGGCAAAGGGCTTGTAGGGCAGGGTCTTGATGAGGTCGGGAATCAGGCAGACCTTGTTGGGGATGATGTCGTCGGACACCAGGCCCAGCTTGGTTTCGCCGCCGGTCAGCACGCCGTCTTTTTCGTCCTTGACAATCGCCACGGAGATGTTGGTGCACTCGGAGCCCGTTCCGCAGGTGGTGGGGATGGCGATAACGTCCTTCTCATGCTGGACGGGGAAGCGCTTGAAGTACAGGTTGTGCACGGTGTCCGGCCGCTTGCAGCCCAGCAGCTTGCACAGGTCCATGATGGCGCCGCCGCCTACGGCGATGACCCGGTCATAGCTCTCGTAGGGGATGGCGTCGTACATGGTCTGGATCATGGCCTCGGAGGGCTCGCCGGCCCCGAACTTCTCCTGGAACACGAACTGGCACTTGAGGTTCAGTTCCTTCATAAAGGGGGTGTAGATGAACTCGTTGGTCAGCACCACGTCCCGCTCGCCCAGCTTGAACTCCTCCGCCATGGCGGCG
The DNA here is from genome assembly GCA_947244595.1 of uncultured Oscillibacter sp. Taxonomy (GTDB): domain Bacteria; phylum Bacillota; class Clostridia; order Oscillospirales; family Oscillospiraceae; genus Oscillibacter. The sequence continues at coordinate 14,968 of CAMXKT010000028.1, forward strand.
AAGGTATCGAACTTGTACACGGTGGGGGCAAAGATAATCTCCCGCTTATCGGCCATCAGAGCGGCGGAAAAAGCGTCCATTTTCTGAGCCATAGTGAATCAGTCTCCTTTATAATTTTGTAGGCTTGCCTAAAATTACTTTCTGGAAATCGCCCTTTTGACGGCCTCAATGATGTTGGCCGCGCGGAGTCCGTAGGTGTCCATCAGGAACGCCTGGGGGCCCACCTGGCCGAACTCGTCCTGCACGCCCACGAACTCCTGCACCGTCGGCAGATTCTTCGCCAGGCAGTTGGCCACCACAGAGCCCAGGCCGCAGCAGGTGTTGTGGTTCTCGGCGGTGACAATGGCCCCAGTTTCTTTCGCGGCCTTGATGACCAGCTCCTCGTCCAGGGGCTTCCAGGTGAACATGTCGATGACCCGGACGTTGATTCCCTCGGCCTGGAGGGCCTCGTAGGCTTTCAGGCTCTCGTCCACCATGATGCCGGAGGTGATGATGGTGGCCTGGTCTTTGTCGCTCTCATGGAGGACCACGCCCTTGCCGATCTCGAACTCAGAGCCCTCGTCATAGACCCGAATCACGTCCTTGCGGACAAAGCGGGTGAAGCTCACGCCCTCCACGTTCAGCAGTCCACGGGTCACGCTGGCCAGCTGATCGTAGTCGGCAGGGTCGATAACTGTAGCGGTGGGGATGCTCAGGTACATGGCCGCGTCCTCCAGGGGCATGTGGGTGCCGCCGTTGAAGGCCGCCGTCACGCCCGCGTCGGAGCCCAGCACCCGGACGCTCAGGCCCGCGTAGGCCGCGCTCATGTAGATCTGGTCATAGCACCGGCGGCTGGAGAAGGTGCCGAAGGAGTGGAAGAAGACCTTCTTCCCCGTGGCGGCCAGGCCCGCGGCCACGCCGGCGGCGTTGCCCTCGGCGATACCCGCCTCGAAAGCCCGGTCCGGGTAGTTCTTCCGCAGCTGCTTCGTGTTGATGCAGCCCATCAGGTCGCAGTCTACGTACACAATGCTTTTATCCTCGGCCATCAGCTCGTTCAGGGTCAGAGCCAGGCCATCCCGGCACGCCCGGGAGTCCTTTTCATGCTTACCGATCAGTTTCACATTCATTTCTCTCACCCTCCTTTAAGCGTTCTTGGCGTCTTCCAGAGCCTTTTCGGCGGCGGCGATGGCCTCCTGCCACTGCTCCTCCTTGGGCTGGGAGGAGTGGTCATGCTTGGGCTCCGCAAACGTCGCGCCCTTGCCCTTGCTGGTGTTCAGCACGATGCAGGAGGGCACGCCCTTGGTCTCTTTCGCTTTCTGGATCGCATCATAGATGGCCGTCACGTCGTGTCCGTCGATGACCTGGGTGTGGAGGCCGAAGCCCTCCACCTTTTTCGCCATATCCCCGTGGGCCAGGATGTCCGCCGTGGGGCCGTCCAGCTGGTAGCCGTTGTTGTCGATGAAGTAGATGATATTGTCCAGCTTGTGGGCATAGGCAAAGTGGAAGCCCTCCCAGACCTGGCCCTCGTCGGCCTCGCCGTCGCCGACGACGCAGTAAACGTAGCTGTCCCGTCCGTCGATCTTGTTGCCCAGGGCCGCGCCGGTAGCGGTGGAGACGCCCTGGCCCAGGGAGCCGGTGGTCAGGTCCACGCCGGGGGTGAGCTTGCGGTCCGTGTGGCTGGGGAACTTGGTGCCGGGCTGGTTCAGGGTGTACGCGTCTTCCATGGGATAGAAGCCCATCAGGCCGAAGGTGGCGTAGGCCACAGGTCCCGCGTGGCCCTTGCTCAACACCAGCCAGTCCCGGTCCTCCCAGCGGGGATTCTTCGGGTCGTACTTCATAACCTCCCCGTATAAAACCGCCATCAGGTCCGCCAGGTCCATGGACCCGCCCACGTGGCCGAAACCCCGGCTGTGGATCACTTTCAGCGTCTCCAGCCGGATTTCCGCCGCCAGGACTTTTAGCTTTTTCTCATTCATGGGGTTCGCATCCTTTCCTGTTTATTGTTGAACGCTGCGGAGCTTATCCTCGTGACATATTTTACCCCAACAGCGCCTCTCCCGTCAATGACAATTATATTTTTAACAAACTTTCTGCGTGCATTTTCCCTTGATTTTGCGTGCAATTTCATAATTCTGGAAGGCCGGGAGCATTCCCTCCCGGCCTCCCGCAAAAAGCTTATTCGTACTGGGTCCCGGCGCCCTCGACCATGGCGTCGTAAGCCCGTTTCACCTTGTCATAGTTCTTGTCCCGGTCCAGGACCACGCCGCGGCCCACGCCGTCCACGATGCGGCCCACGCCGATGGCGTTCAGCCTCTCGTCAGTCTCCGCCAGCAGAGCGGGAGCGGAGCCGGGCTCGGTGGAGCGGCCGTCGAAGATGATGTGGAGGTACACCCGGTCCAGTCCGTTGTCCCGGGCCATCTCGCAGATGTTCAGCGGGTAGTCGATGCAGCCGTGGGAGGACTTGTAGGTCAGATAGGCCAGCAGGTGCAGGGAGGTGCCGTTTTTCTTGGCGTGCTCGATGGCCTGGAGGAAGACGGGGTTCTGCTTGAAGCTGCCGTCCTTCACGGCGGCGTCCAGGCGGACGTCGTCCTGCATCACGCAGCGGCCCGCGCCCAGATTGGAGTGGCCCGCCTCGGAGTTGCCGGCCTTGCCCGCGCCCAGGCCCACGAACT
>CAMXKT010000029.1 GCA_947244595.1 uncultured Oscillibacter sp.
CAGCGGCAGCGGAAAGAGAAGCTGGTCCATGCGTCGAATTCCAAAACCCCCGCTCGCACTACGCCGTGAGCTGGAGACATTCGCAACAAACCGTCGGCACGTCCTGCGCGCCCCTCGTTTTCTCTCTTCCACCGTACACGGCGCATTCTCTCTTTTCGCAAAAGAGAGAATGGGGGGTGCAAATGGACCAGCCATCAACATGGCTGAATCCCCCCTCCCGAACGGGAGGCTGGTTGTATAAATCGCAGATTTTATTATACTACCGAATTAGCGCTTTACTATACTAAAAAATCGGAGTATACTGTAGTCCATTACCGGGGCCTTGCCCCGTAAGGAGGAACCCCATGGAATTGGATTTGGATATCTTACGGCCCCAGGAGCGGCTGTCCCTCCGGCTCCGCCTGCTGTACGAGCAGGCGGGCTTCCGGCAGTACCGCATGGGCCGTTTTGAGGAATACGGCCTCTATCAGCAGAACCGCCGCTTCCTGGCCAGCGATCAGGTGATCACCTTCACGGACCTGGACGGGCGTCTGCTGGCGCTGAAGCCGGACGTGACCCTCTCTATCGCCAAGAACGCTCAGGTGGAGGAGGGGGGCTGCGGGCGGTTCTACTACGCGGAGAACGTCTACCGCCCCAGCCAGGAGAGCCACACCTTCCAGGAGATCAGTCAGATGGGCCTGGAGTGCATCGGCGAGGTGGACGACGAGACCACCGCCCAGGCGGTGTCCTTGGCGGGGAAGAGTCTGGCCCTGACGGGCCGGGACTTCGTGCTGGAGGCCAGCCATATGGGCTTTGTGGCGGGTTTGCTGGACGCCGTGGGCGCGCCGGAGGCCGCCCGGCCCAGGCTGCTGGGCTGCATCCGGGACCGGAATCTCCACGAGCTGTGGGCGGCAGCGGAAGAGGCGGGACTGTCCAAGCAGGGCACCGACGCCCTCTGCCGCCTGGACGCCCTGGCGGGGGACTGGGAAACGGTGTTGGACCAGGCGGAGCCCATCGCCCTCAACGCCGCCATGGGCGGAGCCCTGGCGGAGCTCAGGACTTTGTGCGAAGCCCTGGAGTCCCAGGGGCAGAGCCTAAGGCTGGACCTGTCCCTGGTGAACGATATGGACTATTATAACGGCCTGGTCCTGCAGGGCTACGTGGCGGGATTGCCCCGGGCGGTGCTCAAGGGCGGGCGCTACGACCCCCTGGCGGAGCAGTTTCGCCCCGGGGCCCGGGCCGTGGGCTTCGCCCTGTATCTGGACGAGCTGGACCGCCTGGGCGAAGCCGCCTCCGAGGCGGGAGAGCGGGCCATGCTGAACGTGGCCCTGCCCAAGGGGCGGCTGGGGGACAAGGTTTACAACCTCCTGGCCGGCGTGGGCTACGGCTGCCCGGAGGACTACAACGAGAGCCGGAAGCTGGTGGTGGAGAACCCCGCCGCGGGTATCCGCTATTTCCTGGTGAAGCCCAGCGACGTGGCCATCTACGTGGAGCATGGGGCGGCAGACATCGGCATCGTGGGCAAGGACATCCTGGCCGAGTCCGGGGCCGACGTGTACGAGCTGCTGGACACGGGCCTGGGGAAGTGCCGCATGTGTGTGGCGGGGGCGGAGGACTTCGCCGACGATCCGGGCCGGACTCTCCGGGTGGCCACAAAATTCGTGAACATCGCCAAGGCTTACTACGCCGCCCAGGGCCGGGACATCGACATCATCAAGCTGAACGGGTCCATTGAACTGGCCCCCATCCTGGGTCTCAGCGACGTGATCGTGGACATCGTGGAGACCGGGACCACTCTGCGGGAAAATCATTTGAAGGTGCTGACGGAATTCATGCCCATTTCCGCCCGCTTCGTTGCCAACCGGGCCAGCTTCCAGTTCAAGCGCCGGGAGATCGAAACCCTGCTGGGCAAGCTGACGGAGGTTACGGGGACATGATGAAGATTCTGGACTTCGACGCCCTTTCTCCGGCGGAGTTTTTGAACCGGGATATCCAGGAGCTGGAAGATGTGTCCGCCGCGGTGGACCAGGTGATCCGGGAAGTCCGGGAGCGGGGCGACGCCGCCCTCAGGGACTACACCCGCCGTTTCGACGGCGCGGAGCTCCAGGACCTCTGGGTAAGCGCGGAGGAATTCGACGCCGCCCGGCGGGCCGTGGACCCCTATTTTATGGAGACGCTGAAAGAGGCGGCGGAGAACATCCGGCGCTTCCATGAGCGGCAGAGGCACAACGACTTCGTCCTCACAGACCGGGCCGGAATCGTCATGGGCCAGCGGTGGACCCCCATTGAAAAGGTGGGGATCTGCGTGCCCCGGAGCCCGGAGGCCTTTCCCTCCACTATTTTGATGAACGTTATCCCCGCCCAGATCGCCGGGGTGACAGATATCGTCATCGTGACGCCCCCCCGGCCGGACGGATCCATCAGCCCGGAGGCCTTGATGGCGGCGGAGCTGGCGGAGGTGACGGACGTTTTTAAAATCGGCGGGGCCCAGGCCGTGGCGGCCCTGGCCTACGGCACGGAGACCGTGCCCCAGGTGGACAAGATCGTGGGTCCCGGCGGGATCTTCGTGGCCACGGCGAAACGGAAGGTCTTTGGCCGGGTGGCCATCGACATGATCGCCGGGCCCAGCGAGATCCTGGTGCTGGCGGACGGGAAGACGAACCCCAAGTGGGCGGCGGCGGACCTCCTCAGTCAGGCGGAGCACGACCCGCTGTCCTCCGCCGTGCTGGTGACGGACAGCCGCCGTGTGGCGGAACAGGTCCAAGCCCAGGTGGAGGCCCAATTGGAGGTCCTGCCCCGAAAGGACATTGCCCGCCGCTCCATTGAGGAGAACGGAAAAATTATTGTCACGGACAGCCTGGAAAAGGCGGTGGAGGCGGTAAACCGCATCGCGCCGGAGCATTTGGAGCTCTGCGTGGAGGATCCCTTCGCCCTGCTGCCCCGGATCAGGAACGCCGGAAGCGTCTTTCTGGGCCGCTCCACGCCGGAGGCCCTGGGAGACTACTTTGCCGGGCCCAACCACACCCTGCCCACCTCCGGCACCGCCCGGTTTTCCAGCCCCCTGGGGGTGGACGACTTCATGAAGCGGTCCAGTTTCCTCAGCTATGACCGCCCGGCGCTGACCGCCTGCGCGGACCGGATCGCGGACTTCGCCCGGCGGGAGGGCCTGGAGGGCCACGCCCGGTCGGCGCTGAGCCGGAAAGAATCTTGATAGAAAGCAGTGATGTTATGAGCCGGTTTTTATCCCCCGAGGCCCTGCGCTGCGACCCCTACACCCCCGGCGAGCAGCCCCGGGACCAGCAGTACATTAAATTGAACACCAACGAGAGCCCCTTCCCGCCCTCTCCCAGGGTCCTGGAGGCCCTGAGCCGGGCGGAGGCGGAAAAGCTCTATCTCTACTCCGACCCCACCTGCGCGGCGTTGAACGCCGCCATTGCCAAGCGCTGTGGCCTGGCCCCGGAGAACGTGATCTCCGGCAACGGGTCCGACGAGATTCTGGCTTTCGCCTTCCGGGCCTTCTGCGGGGAGGGGAGGCCCGCCGCCTTTGCCGACATCACCTACGGCTTTTATGAGGCTCAGGCGGCCCTGTTCGGCCTGGAGGCCAAACGGGTTCCTCTGCGGGAGGACTTCTCCCTGAGCGTGGAGGACTATCTAGATTTTCCCGGCACGGTGTTCATCGCCAACCCCAACGCCCCCACGGGCATGACGGTCCCCGTCGACCACATCCGGCGGCTGCTGGAAAAGGACCCGGGCCGGGTGGTGATCGTGGATGAGGCCTATGTGGACTTCGGGGCGGAGAGCTGCGTCCCTCTGGTGCGGAAGTACGAAAACCTGCTGGTGACCCAGACCATGTCCAAGAGCCGCTCCCTGGCCGGAGGCCGGGTGGGTTTTGCCCTGGGAGACCCGGAACTCATCGCGGATCTGAACCGGGTGAAGTACAGCTTTAACCCCTACAATGTCAACCGCCTGAGCCTCCTGGCGGGAGCCGCCGCCATGGAGGACGAGGACTACTTCCAGTCCTGCTGTCGCAGCGTTCAGGAAAACCGGGCCTGGACCGTGGAGGCGCTGGAAAAGCGGGGCTTCACCGTCCTGCCCTCCTCCGCCAACTTTGTCTTCGCAGGGAAGGGACCCATCTCCGGCGGGGAGCTGTACCGGAAACTGAAGGAGAACGGCGTCCTGGTCCGCTGGTTCGACAAGGACCGTATCCGGGATTTCTGCCGGATCACCATCGGCTCCAAAGAGCAGATGGAGACTTTGGTGGAACGGATTGACCGGCTTCTGGCCGAGGGATAAGGAGGGAAGCGCATGCGCACCGCAAACATTCAACGGGACACCCGGGAGACCCGGATCAAGCTTTCCCTGAACTTGGACGGTGCCGGAAAGGCGGAGATTGCCACCGGCTGCGGCTTCCTGGACCACATGCTGGAGCTCTTCACCCGGCACGGGGACTTCGACCTCTCCGTCGCCTGCCAGGGGGATACCCAGGTGGACTGCCACCACACGGTGGAGGACATCGGCATCTGCCTGGGCAAGGCGTTTCAGGAGGCTTTGGGGGACAAGCGGGGCATCGTCCGCTATGGGCAGTTCCTGCTTCCCATGGACGAGACCCTGGTTCTCTGTGCCTGTGACCTCAGCGGCCGGGATTATCTGGGCTGGGCGGTGGACCTGCCCGCCGCCAAGGTGGGGGACTTCGACACGGAGCTTGGGCAGGAATTCTGGCTGGGCTTCGTGCGGAACTGCCCCGGCTCCCTTCACATCCGCCAGATGGCGGGGGAGAACACCCACCACATTTTGGAGGCCGTCTTCAAGGGTATGGGCCGGACGCTGAAAGAGGCCGTGTCCTTGGACCCGAAGCATTTGGACGAGATCCCCAGCACGAAAGGGGTGCTGTGATGACCGCCATCGTGGACTACGGCGTGGGAAACCTCTTCTCCCTGAGCTCCAGCCTCCGTTCTCTGGGGGTGGAGACGGTGGTTACCTGCCAGGAGGAAACGCTCCGGGCGGCGGAGCGGATCATCCTCCCCGGCGTGGGGGCCTTCGGCGACGCCCGGGCCAAGCTGGACGAGACGGGGTTGGTCCCCGTCCTGCTGGAGGAGGCGGAGCGGAAGCCTCTGCTTGGCATCTGCCTGGGGATGCAGCTCCTCTTTGACCGGGGCTTCGAGTACGGGGAACACCCCGGCCTGGGGCTGATCCCCGGCGAGGTGGCCTCCCTGGGGGAGGACCTGGAGGACAAGACGCTGAAAATTCCCCACATGGGCTGGAACAGCCTGGAGATTGTCAAGGACGACCCGCTGTTCCGGTACTTCAAGGACGGCGAATATGTCTACTACGTCCACAGCTTCTACGCCCGAAACTGTTGGGACAACACCCTGGGGGTCTCTCAATATGGGAACGTGGCCGTCACCGGCGCGGTCCGGCGGGGGAACGTCTGGGGGACCCAGTTCCACCCGGAGAAGTCCGGAGACGCGGGGCTGCGGCTGCTGCGGGCCTTCGCCGAGCTGTGAGAGAGGGACGAGCCATGAGAAGAAAGGACCGGGAGGTCACGAATCCTGTAAAAATTCGGGAAATTATCACCTCCTGTGATTGCTGCCGCCTGGGGCTGTGCGACGAGGGGAGAGCCTATGTGGTCCCCCTGGACTTCGGCTTCGAGGAGCGGGACGGGCGCTATAGCTTCTACTTCCACGGTGCCAAAGAGGGCCGGAAGATGAACCTCATCCGCCGGACCGGCTGGGCCGCCTTCGAGATGGACACGGGCCATGAGTGGGTCGTGGGGGAGACGGCCCAGGAGACCACCTCCCGCTTTCAGTGCGTCATGGGCGGCGGGCCGGTGACCATTTTGGAGACGGCGGAGGAGAAACGGGCGGGCCTCCTGGCCATTTTGGCCCATACCACCGGGAAAGACCAATGGGACGTCGGCGGGGCGGTTCTGGAAAGCACCCAGGTGTTTCGCCTGGACGCGGAGGAGTTGACCTGCAAGGTCCACCCGTGAGAAAGGAGCGGAAGTATGCAGATTTTCCCTGCCATTGACTTGCGGGGCGGACGGGTGGTCCGCCTCTACCAGGGGGACTATGACCAGGAGACCGTCTACGGCGAGGACCCCTGCGCCCAGGCCCGGGAGTTCATCGCCGCGGGAGCCCAGTACCTCCACGTGGTGGATCTGGACGGCGCCCGGGACGGCGCCTTGGCGAATTTCGACAGCATTGCCGCCATCGCGAAACAGGGCGGACTTTATATCGAGGTGGGCGGAGGCATCCGCACGGAGGAGCGCATCCGGCGGTATCTGGACCTGGGGGTGGGCCGCTGCATTTTGGGCACCGTTGCCGTCAAGGACTTTGACTTTACCGCCCGCATGGCCCAGGCCTATGGGGACCAAATCGCCGTGGGAGTGGACGCCCTGGACGGGTATGTGGCCGTCAACGGCTGGAAGGAGCTTTCCCGGGAAAAGGGCGTGGACTTCTGCCGCCGTCTCCGGGACGCGGGGGTGAAAGCCGTCATCTACACCGACATCAGCCGGGACGGCGCGGGCCGGGGGACCAACCTGGAGCTCTATGAGGAGCTGGTCCAAATCGAGGGCCTGGAGATCACCGCCTCCGGCGGCGTCAGCACCCTGGAGGAGCTGCGGCGGCTGGAGCGCATGGGCGTCCGGGCGGCCATCCTGGGCAAGGCCCTGTACGACGGACGGCTGGACCTGCGGACCGTCGTGGAGGAGGTGGGGACGTGTTAGCCAAGCGGATCATCCCCTGTCTGGATGTGCGGGACGGCCGGGTGGTGAAGGGAACCAACTTCCAGGGCCTCCGGGACATGGCGGACCCGGTGGAGCTGGCCCGGTTCTACAACGACTCCGGGGCCGACGAACTGGTGTTTTACGATATCACCGCCTCTGCCGAGGGCCGGGGTCTGTTTACGGACATTCTCCGCCGGGTGGCCTCCGAGATCTTCATCCCCCTCACCGTGGGGGGCGGCATCCGGGGGCTGGAGGACTTCGACCGGGTGCTGAAGTGCGGGGCGGACAAGGTTTCCGTCAACTCCGGGGCCATCGCGGACCCTTCCATCATCGCCGCGGCGGCGAAGCGCTACGGGGACCAGTGCGTGGTCCTCAGCATGGATGTGAAGCGGGTGGACGGACAGTTCCGCCTCTTCGCCAAGGGAGGCCGGGAGGACACCGGCATCGACGCTATGGAGTGGGCCGTCCGGGGCGCGGGAGACGGCGCGGGCGAAATCGTGCTGAACTCCATCGACACCGACGGCGTGAAAACCGGCTTCGATCTGGAGATGCTGGACCAATTGGCGGCCCGGGTGAAGGTGCCCATCATCGCCAGCGGCGGCGCGGGAAACAAAGAGCATTTCGCGGAGCTGTTCACGCACCGGGGCGTGGACGCGGGTTTGGCCGCCTCCATTTTCCATACCAAGCAGGTGGATATCAAGGAGCTGAAACAGTATCTCCGCGGCAAGGGCGTGGAGATGCGGCTTTGAGAAAGGAGCGTACGGATGGATAACGAGATTCGCTGGTGGTTTGCGGGATTCGAGGAGGGCTTGGCCGCCCTGCCGGAGGAGGAGCGGGGGACGCTGCTCCACAGTTGCGCGGAGAACTGCCTCCAAATGGGAATGCTGGATTTCTACCGGGGCGTGCTGGAGCGCTCCGGAGGAGACATTGACGTTTTCTTCCAAGCTCTGGGAGAGATGGGCGGTCTGGATACGGAGATCGTGCGGCCGGGGAAGGAGTTCTGGCTGATCTTCCACCAGTGTACCTGCTCCCTCCACACCCAGGGGTACATCAACTCCAGTCTGCTGTGCGAGTGCTCCCGCCAGAGTGTGCTGCATATTCTGCGGGAGCTATGGCCGGACCGGCGCTTCGCCGTGGACCCGGAGGGCACCATTCTGAACGGCGCCCAGGACTGCCGCTTCCATATCATCGAACGGGAGGAAGCCTGAGATGGAACTAAAATTTGACGAGCGGGGCCTGATCCCCGCCATCGTCCAGGACCACTACACCAAGCAGGTCCTGACCCTGGCTTATATGAATGCCGAGAGTCTGGCCATCACCATCGACGAGCGCCGGACCTGCTTCTGGAGCCGGAGCCGTCAGGAGCTCTGGCGGAAGGGGGAGACCAGCGGGAACCGCCAGCATGTGGTCTCCATCACCGCCGACTGTGACGCCGACGCCCTGGTGGTGGAGGTGGTCAAGGACGGGCCCGCCTGCCACACCGGGGCGGAAAGCTGCTTCTTCAATGAGATCTATCTCTCCGACGAGCTGAAACAGTTCAGCTATGAGGGTCTGTACCGGCTCATCGCCGGGCGGAAGACCAGCCCCAAGGAGGGCAGCTACACCACCTACCTCTTTGACAAGGGCCTGGACAAGATCCTCAAAAAAGTGGGAGAGGAGTGCACCGAGGTCATCATCGCCGGGCGGAAGGAAGACAGGGAGGAGACGGTCTATGAGATCGCCGACCTCTGCTACCATGTGATGGTGCTGATGGTTCAGATGGGTATCTCTGTGGAGGATGTCACCCGGGAGCTGGAGAAGCGCCACGTGGTGGACCACAAGGTGAAGCAGGAGCGGATGCAATGAAAAATATCTGTTCCGTCCACACCCACTCCACGATGTGCGACGGGAAGAGCACCTTGGCCGAGATGGCCCGGGCGGCCTTTCAGGCCGGGGCGGTCTCCTTTGGGGCCTCGGGTCACGGCCACACGGAGGTCCCCTGGGACCAGGGCGGCGTGCTGCCCCTGGACTTGACGGAGTATCGGGACGAGCTGCTCCGCCTGCGGGAGGAATACGCCGGCCGGATGGACGTGCTGCTGGGCATCGAGCAGGACAGCCTGTCCCCCCAGTCCGTGCCGGAGTGGGCGGACTACTGGATCGGCTCAGTCCACAACCTCCGCCGCCCGGAGGGCTTCGCCAGTGTGGACTACTCCCCGGAAAAGCTGGAGGAGGACTGCCGGACGATGTTCCGGGGGGACTTCCTGGCGATGGCGGAGACTTATTTTGGGGACGTGGCCGCTATGGCGGCCCGAAAGCCCACGATTCTGGGCCACATCGACCTCATCTCCAAATTCAACGAGGACGGGACCTTTTTTGACGAAACGAACCCCCGCTATCAGGCCGCCGTTCTGGCCGCTCTCCATGCGGCGGACCCAAAGAAGACCCTGCTGGAGATCAACACCGGTGCCATGTCCCGGGGCTATCGAAGCGTCCCCTATCCGGCCCTCTTCCTCTTGAAGGAGTGGCGGGCCATGGGGGGAACGATCATTCTCACCGCCGACGCCCACAGCGCCGGGGCCGTGGTCCACGGCTACGCCCAGGCGGCGGAGCTGGCCCGGGCGGTGGGCTTTGAGCGCTCCGTGCTGCTGACCAGCCGGGGCCGAGAGGAGCGGCCGCTGGAAGCTTGAGAAAAAAGTAAGACGCGGGGACTGCCGCCTACGGCAGTTTCCGCGTCATTTCTTGCGCTCTTTAACGGGAACTCCTCCCCGCCGTCTTCCACCACGGCGGAGAGAAAGTCCCTGTTGTGCTGCTATGCGTTAGGTTCGGTTTTCCCCGCCCGGCGCATACCCGATGGGGCGGGTCGGAGCCGTGCCCCGGCCCTTGTCCGCTGAAAAGGGCAACGCCTCAGGAGGCGTTCACACGGGACAGCTCCTTCATACATCTGGGACAGACGCTCTTGCCCTTGAAGAGCGTAATGTCCTTGGTGGCGTCGCAGAAAATACAGCTGGGCTTATACTTTTTGAGTATAACGGACGAGCCTTCCACATAGATTTCCAATGCGTCGCGCTCGGCAATGTCCAGGGTGCGCCGCATCTCGATGGGAAGCACGATCCTGCCCAACTCATCCACCTTTCTTACGATTCCAGTTGATTTCACAGCTCTCCTCCTTTCCCTATGTCCGCGGTATCTTCCAACAGGTGATGCAACATTATCACACATGTGTGGAGTTTGTCAATTCTTCCCTGGGAAAAATTAAGAAGATATTCATAATTTGGTGAAAAAAGTAAATATAGGGAGGTAAAATATGGAAATGGCGTGGGTTTGGACGGGAATGGTCACGCTGTCGCTGGTGTTTGGACTCCTCTCGGGGAACCTGGACGCGGTGGCGAACGCGGCGCTGGAGGGGGCCCGGTCCGCCATTGAGCTGAGTCTTGCCATGGCGGGGGTGCTGTGCCTGTGGAGCGGCGTTATGGAAATCATGAACGCCTGCGGCCTGTCGGCGGGGCTGGCCCGGCTGTTCCGGCCCCTGCTGCGGAGACTGCTGCCGAATGCCTGCAAGGACCCGGAGACTCTGGCGGCGGTGTCCGCCAACGTCTCGGCAAACCTCTTAGGCCTGGGCAACGCCGCCACGCCCCTGGGCATCCGGGCCGCCCGGAAAATGGCCAGAGGCTGCGGCGGCGTGGCCAGCGATGAGCTGTGCCTGCTGGTAGTGCTGAACACCGCCTCCATTCAGCTGATTCCGGCCACCATCGCCTCGGTTCGCGCCGCCGCCGGGTGCGAGACGCCCTTCGACATCCTCCCGGCGGTGTGGCTGGCTTCGGTGCTGTCGGTAGCGGCGGGGCTGACGGCGGCCCGGCTGCTGTCCCATGGAGGGCGGCGCGTATGAATCTCAGTTCGCTGGTGATCCCCGTGCTGCTGGCGGGGGTGGCGGTCTACGGCCTGGGGAAGCGGGTGGACGTGTATGCCGCCCTGACCCACGGGGCGGAGGAGGGGTTGTCGGTGCTGCTGCGCATCGTCCCGGCCCTGGTGGGGCTGTTGACGGCGGTGAGCATGTTCCGGGCTTCCGGGGCCATGGAGTGGCTGTCCGGGCTCTTCGCCCCGGCGCTGGAGCTGCTGGGCATCCCGCCGGAGACCGCGCCGCTGATTCTGGTCCGGCCGGTGTCCGGGAATGGGGCCCTGGCGGTGGCCAGCGACCTGATGGCCGCCCACGGGCCGGACAGCTATGTGGGCCGGGTGGCGGCGGTGATGCTGGGCAGCACGGAGACCACCTTTTACACCATCGCCGTGTACTTCGGCTCCGCCGGGATCACGAAGACAAGGCACACCGTCCCCGCCGCCCTGGCGGCGGACCTGACGGGCTTCGCCGCGGCGGCGCTGGCCGTGCGGCTGTTCTTCGGGAGCTGAAAGAACCCGGAGAACCTTCAGGCGTCTTGGATCAGCGCAAAGAGAGCGGGACCGGAGTTCAGAGAACTTCGGTCCCGCCATTCTTTGGGGTTGTCATTTATTAACGGCTGGAGAATCCATCCGTTTCCCGATGTTCCGCCTGGAGCTCGCGCGGACGGCGGCTATGGCTCCTCCTTCAAGTGGATCACACACTGCCCCAGGGCGTAGAAGGGTTCCGCCGCCGTGGGCAGCAGCCCTTCCACCACCTTTGCCTGAGTCAGTACGGAGACGGATTTAAAGCACACCGGCAGGATGGGGGCCTGGTCCTTCAAATGAGCGCAAAGGGCCCTCATGGCCGCGGCCCGGTCCTGGGCCCCGGCCAGCTCCGCCATCAGGCGGCTGGTGTCCGGGTTGGACCAGTGGCCGTAGTTCAGGGCCCCGGCCGGCTCCAGCAGAGTTCCCAGGTCCCAGTCGGCGGTGAGGCGGGCCTCGCCATAGTACAGATCGAAATCCCCGGCGGCCAGGGCGGCGGCATAGTCCTCCCAGGGCAGGGCACGGACTTCCACAGGGATGCCCCCGGCGGTCCAGCTCTCCGCCAGATAACCGGCGATGGCGGTCTTGAAGCTGTTCTCCTCGTTGACCAGCAAGGTCAAGGGCCTTTCAGACACATATCCGCTCTTCGCTACGGCGGCGGCGAAGCCGTCCACAGAATGGTCCTCCTCCAGCGCCGAGGGGTACAGGGATGAGACCGGGGACACCGGAAAGGCGGCGGCCTTCCCATGGCCGGAGAGATAGGCCCCGGCGATGTTTGCCCGGTCGATTCCGGCCGACAGGGCCCGCCGGAGGGCGGGACTGTCCAAAGGGGCCTGGGCGGTGTTACAGCCCACATACTGCATCACGGCGGTGTCCGCGTCCACGCAGCCTACGCTGCCGGTGGTGCTCACCGGCAGCACGCCGGTGAGGTCCGCTGTGATCAGCTGGACCTCGTGGGAGGAAAAGCGGTAGAGCATGGCGTCGCTGTCCGGGGCCTCCACCAGGGCGATCCGGTCCACCGGCCGGCGCTCCCCCTTCCACCAGGATTGGTTGGCAATGAGGTAGGCCCCGGTCTCCTCCTCGGCGTAGAAATAGGGGCCCGTGCCTACGGGGACGGCGCCCTCCTGGGTCCCGGACTTTACGATGGGCACGTCCAGCAGGGCTGGGAAGGCCGAGTTGGGGCCGTTCAGCGTGACCGTTACGCTGTCTCCGTTGGCGCTGACGGAGGAGACACCGGAAAGGCGGCTCCGGTAACGGTCGGAGTTCCTGGCCCGCTCCAGAGACGCCTTCACATCCCGGCCCGTCAGGGGCGAGCCGTCGGAAAACTCCACGCCCGGGCGGAGATCAAAGGTGTAGCGGGCGGAGGCCTCATCGTGGGTATAACTGACGCACAGGCAGGGCTGCGGCTCAAAGCTTCCGTCCAGGCGGAACAGGCCCTCGTACAGCAGGGACGCCGCCGTCTGCTGCATCCCGTCGGCGCAGTCCACCGGATCCAGAGTTTGCCCCGGCATATAGGGCAGGGCAAAGCGCTCCGGCAGAAGGGATGGATTCTCTTTCACCGGCTCTTCCAGCTCAAAGGGGGGCAGCGCGTCGTCCGGCTCCTCGGGAAGCTCCTCCTGCCAGCAGCCCGTCAGAAGACAGGCCATCGCCAGCGCGATGGCCATAATGTTTGGTAGTTTCATAAAACCGATCCTATGATATTCCCGCGGTAATGGCCGCGCCCTGAACGCCCCGGGCCTCTCCCAGCTTCCGGTGGGACCAGAACAGGTCCGGGCGGCAGACGGTGCAGAGGCCGGAACCCTCGATATGCTCCGGCAGGACTCCCGCCCGCAGCAGCCATTGGCGGTTCAGGCCCTCCAAGTCTACGTGCCATTTGGGTTCCCGCCAATCCAAATACGGCTCCGCATCTCTGCCCAGGGCCTTCCGCATGGCGGCGGGAACGTCCTCGTCGCTCTCAAAGCAGCACCGCCCGATACAGGGCCCCAGGGCGGCTTGCAAGCGCTCCGGCTTCGAGCCGTAAAGCCGCTCCATCTCCCGGACGGTCTTCTCCACGATGCCCCCGGCGCAGCCCCGCCACCCGGCGTGGGCGGCTCCCACAGCCCCGGAGTCCGGGTCGCGGAGGAGCACCGTCCCACAGTCGGCGGAGAAGACGAACAGGGTCAGCCCGGGCACATCGGTGACCAGGGCGTCGGTGCTGTCGTAGTCCCGCTCCCGGAAAAGGCCCTTTCCGGCGTCCGCCTCGGTGCAGGCCCGGACGTTCGTCTCGTGGACCTGCCGGGAGAGGACAGTCCGCTCCAGCTCCGCCCCGATGGCGGCGCAGAAGCGGCGGTAGTTTTCCAAAAGGGCTTCCCGCCCGTCCCCCATGCCGGGGCGGAGGTTCAGGCTGTCCCAGGGGGCCGGGGAGACCCCGCCCAGGCGGGTGGAAAAGCCATGGTGGACGCCGCTCAGATTGGAAGCGGTCAGCCAGACCAAGCCGTTTTGTTCATGGGTTTCAAAGGGCATGGGGACCTCCCTGTTCTTCCTTCTTTTGGGCTTCGCCGTTCTTCTCAACCAGCTCATGGTTCGTCCAGCCGTTCCAAACATGGAAGCCGCCATAGGCAAAGAACGGCAGTCCACAAATCCACAGAGGGATTACCTCGTTCATCGGAGCCAGAATGAAAATCCAACCCGCCAGAATCAGTACCGCACCAAAAAGGAGTTCCTTTATATCCTGGAGCAGAGAGAGGACGCTGTCATCCTTCTTATCCATATATTTGCCCTCTTTAATTCTGATGATATTCAGCGCAGTCGCACTTCTTCCATTTCTTCCCGCTGCCGCAGGGGCAGGGATCGTTCCGGCCGATTTTAATGACCTTGATGGGCTGTTTCTTGGGCTTGGTCCCGTCGCCGCCCACGTTTTCCACCATGCCCTTGGCGACACGCTCCCGCTTGACCTCCTCGTCCTTTTTCAGGCGCACGGAGTACAGCCGCCGGACGGTCTCGTCCTGAATGGCAGCGATCATCTCCTCGAACATGTCCAGGGACTCCCGCTTGTACACGTCCACCGGGTTGTTGTTGCCGTAGGACTGGAGCCGGATGCCCTGTTTCAGGTCGTCCATGGCGTCGATGTGGTCCATCCAGTACTCGTCCACGACGCGGAGCATAACGACCCGCTCCAGCTCCCGCATGATGGGGCTGGTGATCTCCGCCTCCTTGTTCTCGTAGAAGCCCTCGGCGGCGGCGATGAAGGCCTCGTCAAGGTCCTCCTGACTCTTCTGGGGAACCTCGGCCTCGGGGATGCTCACCGCCCCCTTGGCGAAGTACATGCCCTCCAGGCCCCGGAGCATCTCCCGGTATCCGGCGACGTCCAAGTGCTGCTTTTCGCCAAAGGCCAGGCTCACATGGTTTCCGATGGAGGTGTGCATCATGTTCAGCACCGTGTCCTTGATGTCCATGCCGTCCAGGACCTGGCGGCGCTGGCTGTAGATCAGCTCCCGCTGCTTGTTCATGACGTCGTCGTACTCCAGCACGGATTTCCGGGACTGGAAGTTTCGGGACTCCACGGTGGTCTGGGCATTCTCAATCGCCTTGGTCAGCATTTTATTTTCGATGGGCGTGTCCTCGTCCAGGTCGAAGCGCTCCATCATATTGGTGATCCGGTCTCCGCCGAAGAGGCGCATCAAATCGTCCTCCAGGGAGATATAAAACCTTGTCTCGCCGGGGTCTCCCTGGCGGCCCGCCCGGCCCCGGAGCTGGTTGTCGATCCGGCGGGACTCGTGGCGCTCCGTACCGATGATGAAGAGGCCTCCGGCCTCCCGGACCTGGTCCGCCTCGCTGGCGATCTCCGCCTTGTGCTGGGCCAGCTTCTCCGCAAACAGCTTCCGGGCCTCAAGGATCTCCTGGTTGTCCGTGTCCGCGTAGCCCGTGGCGTCCACGATGACCTCCTCGGAATACCCCGCCTTGGTCAGGTCCGCCCGGGCCAGATACTCGGCGTTGCCCCCCAGCATGATATCGGTGCCGCGGCCCGCCATGTTGGTGGCCACAGTGACGGCCCCCAGTTTGCCCGCCTGGGCCACGATCTCCGCTTCCTTTTCGTGGTTCTTGGCGTTCAGCAGGTTGTGCTTGATGCCCTCTCGGGCCAGGAGCTTGCTCAAGAGCTCGTTCTTCTCGATGGACACGGTGCCTACCAGCACCGGCTGGCCCTTCTCGTGGCACTCCTTGATCTGGGAGATGACGGCCCGGAATTTCCCAGCCTCGGTTTTGTAGACCACATCGTGGTGGTCGTCCCGCTGGTTGGGCCGGTTGGTGGGAATTTCGATGATGTCCAGATTGTAGATAGTCCCGAACTCCTCCTGCTCCGTCATGGCCGTACCGGTCATGCCGGAGAGCTTGTCGTAGAGCCGGAAGTAGTTCTGGAAGGTGATGGTGGCCAGGGTCCGGTTTTCGCTGTTGACGTTCACGTGTTCCTTGGCCTCAATGGCCTGGTGGAGCCCGTTGGAGTACCGCCGGCCGAACATCAGACGGCCGGTGAACTCGTCCACGATGATGACTTCCCCGTCCTTCACCACGTAGTCGATGTCCCGTTTCATGGTGCCGTGGGCCTTCAGGGCCTGATTGATGTGGTGGCTCACCGTGGAGTTGGAGGGGTCGGAGAGGTTTTCCACGTGGAAGTACTCCTCCGCCTTGGCGATGCCCCGGGCGGTGAGGGTGGCGGTTTTGGCCTTTTCGTCCACTACATAGTCCGCGTCGATGTCGGCGGCCTCTTCCTCCTTGTTGTCCACCTGGACCACCACCTGCTTTTTGAGCCGGGCCACGAACATCTCCGTCAGGTCGTACATCTGGGTGGATTTTTCTCCCTGGCCGGAGATGATGAGGGGAGTCCTGGCCTCGTCGATGAGGATGGAGTCCACCTCGTCCACGATGGCGAAGGAGTGGCCCCGCTGGACCAGCTCCTGGGAGTAGATGCACATGTTGTCCCGGAGGTAGTCGAAGCCCATCTCGTTGTTGGTCCCGTAGGTGATGTCGGCGGCATAGGCCTCCTGGCGCTGCTGGGAGGTCAGGCCGTGGACAATCAGGCCCACCTTGAGCCCCAGAAAGCGGTGGACCTTGCCCATCCACTCGGAGTCGCGCTTGGCTAGGTAGTCGTTGACAGTGACGATGTGGACGCCTTTGCCCGCCAGGGCGTTCAGGTAGGCGGGGAGAGTGGCCACCAGGGTCTTGCCTTCGCCGGTCTTCATCTCGGCGATGCGCCCCTGGTGAAGGACGATGCCGCCCACCAGCTGTACCCGGTAGGGCCGGAGGCCCAGCACCCGGTCCGACGCCTCCCGCACCGTGGCGAAGGCCTCCGGCAGAATGTCGTCCAGGGTCTCGCCGTTTTGAAGGCGCTGCTTGAACTCCGACGTCTTCGCCTGGAGCTGGGCGTCCGTCATGGCCCTGTACTCGTCGGCCATGGCCTCGATCTTGTCCGCGATGGGATAAATGGATTTCAGCTCTCGAGAGCTGTAGTCGCCGAAAATTTTCTGCATCAGGCCCATGATTCGTTGAAACTTCCTTTCTATTGTTCCGCCGTTTGAAGAGGCGGCTTAAAAGTTTTCATAATAAAACAAGCATAGCTTACCACAGTTTTCCCTGGAATGCAAAGGAAATTGAGAGCTTCCGAAAAAAATTCACAAAGGAATGGCCGCCATTCAGTGGGTCGGGCATTTTCCCTAAACCGGACAAAATCATTGGATTGTTCCTTGTATATTCCGTCAAAACGTGTTATAATGATTTGTACTAAGAGATAAGGAGGGCCCCCATATGAAGCTCAGCTTTTACGGCGCGGACCAATGCGTCACCGGAAGCTGCCACTGTCTGGAGATCAACGACACCCGCATCCTCGTCGACTGCGGCCTCCAACAGGGCCGGGACGAGGTCTCCAACGGCGAGTTCCCCTTTGCTGCCAATACCATCGACTACGTTCTGGTGACCCACGCCCATATCGACCATTCCGGCCGGATCCCCATGCTCATCAAGCAGGGCTTCCAGGGCCGCATTCTCACCACCCGCCTCACCGCCCAGCTGCTGGAGATCATGCTGCTGGATTCCGCCCACATCCAGGAACAGGACGCGGAGTGGAAGAACCGCAAGGGCGAGCGCTCCGGCGCTCCCCGGACTGAGCCCCTTTACACCGTGGAGGACGCGGAGCGGGTCAAGGACTATTTAGTCATCTGTGAGTACGGCGAGCTCATCAATCTCTGCGAGGGCGTGGACATTGAATTCACCGACGCGGGGCACCTGCTGGGCTCCGCCTTCGTGGCTATGGACCTGCGGGAAAACGGGGTGAAAAAGAGCATCGTCTTTTCCGGGGACATCGGCAACATCAACCAGCCCGTCATCCGGGACCCGGTGCAGCTGGCGGGGGCGGACTACGTGGTGATGGAGTCCACCTACGGCGACCGGAACCACCCGGAGAGCTGGGGCTACACCGACG
>CAMXKT010000030.1 GCA_947244595.1 uncultured Oscillibacter sp.
TCAGGGTCGGGGGGACGTCCAGGTCCAGGAAGGAGCCGGACATGGAGTCCTTGCCCCCGATGGCCGCGGCGGCGAAGTCCATCTGGGCGTCCATGGCCCCCAGCAGGGCGGCGAAGGGCTTGCCCCAGCGGTCCGGGTCCGTCCGCAGCTTCTCGAAGTACTCCTGCAGGGTCAGGTAGGCGGTCTTATAGTCCGCGCCGGAGGCGACCAGCTTGGCCAGGGAGATCACCACGCTGCTATAGGCCCCCATGTAGGGGTCCTCGCTCATGATTTCCGGGTTGAAGCCCCAGGCCATGACGCTGGCCTGGTCCGTCTCCTGGCCCGGCAGCACTGGCAGGAGGGCAGTCATGGACTGGGCGGGGGTGCGTTGGGTCCTGCCGCCGAAGGGCATGGTGACGCTGCCCACGCCGATGGTGGAGTCGAACCGCTCCACCAGTCCCCGGCGGGAAGCGCATTTCAAGCTGGAAGCGGTCTCCCGGAGACTTCCAGGATCACCGATGAGCAGATGGCGCTGAATTTCCGGGACGGAGACCTTGGCGTGCTTCACCGCGCCGTTGGAGTTCAGGAACTCCCGGCTCAGGTCCACGATGGTTTCCCCCTGCCACTGCATGACCATGCGGGGGGATTCCGTCACCACGGCCACCTGATAGGCCTCCAGGTTTTCCGCTTTGGCGGCGGCGATGAATTTCTCCGCGTCCTCGGGGGCGACCACTACCGCCATGCGCTCCTGGCTCTCGGAGATGGCCAGCTCCGTGCCGTCCAGGCCGTCGTACTTCTTCCGCACCGCGTCCAGGTCGATGGTCAGGCCGTCCGCAAGCTCGCCGATGGCCACGGACACGCCGCCCGCGCCGAAGTCGTTGCAGCGCTTGATGAGGCGGGTGACCTCCCCGTCCCGGAAGAGGCGCTGGATCTTCCGCTCCTCCGGGGCGTTGCCCTTCTGGACCTCGCTGGCCATGGTCTGGAGGGACTTGGCGTTGTGGCTCTTGCTGGAGCCCGTGGCCCCGCCGATGCCGTCCCGGCCCGTGCGGCCCCCCAGGAGGATGACCACGTCGCCGGGGGCGGGACGCTCCCGGCGAACGTTCTCCGCCGGGGCCGCGCCGACGACCGCGCCGACTTCTAAGTGTTTCGCCACGTAGCCGGGGTGGTAGACCTCGGCCACATGACCGGTCGCCAGGCCGATCTGGTTGCCATAGGAGGAGTAGCCCGCCGCCGCCGTCTGGCAGAGCTTCCGTTGAGGGAGCTTGCCGGGAAGGGTCTTCTCAATGGGCGTCCGGGGATCGCCGCAGCCGGTGACGCGCATGGCCTGATGGACATAGGCCCGGCCGGACAGGGGGTCCCGGATGCAGCCGCCGATGCAGGTGGCCGCGCCGCCGAAGGGCTCGATCTCCGTGGGGTGGTTGTGGGTCTCGTTTTTGAACATGAGAAGCCAGTCCTGGACCTGGCCGTCCACCTTGGCGGGGACGTGGATGGAGCAGGCGTTGATCTCCTCGCTCTCGTCCAGCTCCGGGAGGAGGCCCCTCTTTTTCAGGGCCTTCGCGGCGATGGTGGCGATGTCCATCAGGGTCTCGGGCCGCTCCTTGGCCCACTGGCCGTAAACCTCGCTTCGCAGGTTCAGGTAGCGGTCATACGCCCGCTTGACGTCGGGGTCCTGGATATCTCCGCCGTCCAGGTGGGTGGAAAAGGTGGTGTGGCGGCAGTGGTCGGACCAGTAAGTGTCCACCACCCGGACCTCTGTGACGGTGGGATCCCGCTGTTCCGTGTCCCGGAAGTAGGCCTGGAGAAATTTCAGGTCGTCCAGGTCCATGGCCAGGCCCAACCTGTTCAGCAGAGCGTCGAGAGCCGCCTCGTCCATAGCGGTAAAGCCCGTGAGGACTTCCACCGCCTGGGGGGCGGGGTGCGTGCGGACCAGGGTGTCCGGCTTGTCCAAGGAGGCCTCCCGGCTCTCCACGGGGTTGATGACATAGCCCTTGATCTTCTCCAGGTCCGCGGCGGAAAGCGCGCCCTCCAGGAGGTAGATCTTGGCGTAGGATACCAGGGGGCGGTCGATGCCCGCCATGAGCTGGATACACTGGGCGGCGGAGTCCGCCCGCTGGTCAAACTGGCCCGGCAGGGCCTCCACCGCCAAGACGGCGTGGGGAACCTGAGGGGCGGGGAAGGCTTCCTCGTAAATGAGGTCCACTTGGGGCTCGGAGAAGACGATGGTTTTCGCCTTTTGGAAAACCTCCTCCGGGAGGTTCTCCACGTCGTAGCGGTTCACCAGCCGGAGGCCTGTGAGAGCGGCGACCCCCAGGATGGTTTGGAGCTCCGTCAAAAGGCCCTGGGCCTCCAGCCGGAGGGCGGGCTTTTTTTCCACGTATACGCGTCTTACCATGTTCAGCCCTCCATAGCGGCCAGCGCCCGCTTCCCAATGTCGTGCCGCATGTATTTGCCGTCAAACTCGATGCGCTCCGCGGCGGCGTAGGCGTCCTTTAAAGCGGCCTCCAGGGTGTCCCCCACGGCGGTGACGCCCAGGACCCGGCCTCCGCTGGTGACCAGCTTGTCCCCGTCCAGCTTGTCCCCGGCGTGATAGACGGTGACGTTTGCGGGCAGGTCCGCCGGGACCGTGATTTCCTTCCCCTTGGGATAGCTGCCGGGGTAGCCGCCGGAGGCCAGGATGACGCAGGCGGCGGCCCCGTCGGACCACTCCACCTGAAGATCCCCCAGGGTTTCGTTTTCAACAGCCCGCATGACGGTCAGCAGATCCATTTTCAGCAGGGGCAAAACCACCTGGGTCTCCGGGTCGCCGAAGCGGCAGTTGTACTCAATGACTTTGGGCCCGTCGGGGGTAACCATCAGGCCGAAGTACAGGCAGCCCTTGAAGGGGCAGCCCTCCGCCCGCATGGCGGCCAGGGTGGGGAGGAAGATCTTCTCCATGCACGCCGCCGCGACCTCGGGGGTGTAGCAAGGGTTGGGGGCGACGGTGCCCATGCCGCCGGTGTTGAGACCCATGTCCCCGTCCCCGGCCCGCTTGTGGTCCATAGAGGAGACCATGGGGGCGATGGTGGCCCCGTCGGTGAAAGCCAGGACGCTGACCTCCGGGCCGGTGAGGAATTCCTCAATGACGATCTCGTTTCCGGAGTCGCCGAAGGTCTTGTCCTCCATGATAGACTTGACGGCGGCTTCGGCCTCCTGGAGGTTCTGGGGAATCAGCACGCCCTTGCCCAGGGCCAGGCCGTCGGCCTTGACCACGATGGGGAAGGACACGCCGCCCCGCAGGTACGCCAGGGCCCTGGCGGGGTCGTTGAAGACCTCGTAACGGGCGGTGGGGATGCCGTATTTCTTCATCAGGTTCTTGGAGAAGACCTTGCTGGCCTCGATGCGGGCGGCCTTGGCGTCGGGACCGAAGCAGGGGATCCCCGCCTCGTGGAGCCGGTCCACGCAGCCCAGGGCCAGGGGGTCGTCCGGGGCCACCACGGCGAAGTCGATGGCGTGGGCCTTGGCGAAGTCCACGATTTTCTCAATGTCCTTGGCCCCGATGGACGGGACGCAGACCGCGTCGGCGGCAATGCCGCCGTTGCCGGGGAGCGCGTAGACGGTTTTCACCTGAGGGTTCTCTTTCAGTTTTTTGATAATGGCGTGCTCGCGGCCTCCGCCGCCGACGACAAGTAAGTTCATGGAAGCCCTCCTCAGTGATGGAATAAGCGCATGCCGGTAAAGCACATGGTCATGCCGTATTTGTCGGCGGTCTCAATGACGTGGTCGTCCCGGATGCTTCCGCCGGGCTGGACGATGTACTGGACGCCGCTCTTCCGGGCCCGCTCCACGTTGTCCCCAAAGGGGAAGAACGCGTCGGAGCCGCAGGTGACGCCGCTCTGTTTGGCGATCCAGTCCTTTTTCTCCCGCTGGCTCAGGGGCTGGGGGCGCTCCGTGAAGACCCGCTGCCATTCGCCGCCTTTCAGCAGGTCTTCCCACTCGTCGGAGAGGTACACGTCGATGGCGTTGTCCCGGTCCGGGCGGCGGATGTTCTCCACAAAGGGCAGGGCCAGTACCGCCGGGTGCTGGCGGAGCCACCAGTTATCCGCCTTGGTGCCCGCCAGACGGGTGCAGTGGATGCGGCTCTGCTGGCCTGCGCCCACGCCGATGGCCTGGCCGTCCTTCACGTAGCAGACGGAGTTGGACTGGGTGTATTTCAGGGTGATGAGGGCCACGGCCATGTCGATCTTCGCCGCGTCGGGGAGGTCCTGGTTTTTCGTCACAATGTTGGTCAGCAGGGACTCGTCGATCCTGTACTCATTTCGGCCCTGCTGGAAGGTGACGCCGAAGACGTCCTTGTACTCCTGGGGGGCGGGGATATAATCCGGGTCGATCTGGACCACGTTGTAGCCGCCCTTTTTCTTACGTTTCAAAATCTCCAGGGCCTCGTCCGTGTAGCCGGGGGCGATGACGCCGTCGGAGACCTCGGCCTTGAGGTACTGGGCCGTGGCCGCGTCGCAGACGTCGGAGAGGGCTGCCCAGTCGCCGTAGGAGCAGAGACGGTCCGCTCCCCGGGCTCGGATATAAGCGCAGGCGATGGGACTCAGCTCTGCGCCGGGCTCCACAAAGTAGAGCTTCCGGTCCGTCTCGCTGAGGGGCAGGCCCACGGCGGCCCCGGCGGGGGAAACGTGTTTGAAGCTGGCGGCGGAGGGAAGGCCGGTGGCCTGCTTCAGCTCCCGGGCCAGCTGCCAGGAGTTCAGGGCGTCCAGGAAGTTGATATAGCCGGGCTTGCCGTTCAGGACGGTGAGGGGCAGGTCCCCGCCGTCCTTCATGAAGATGCGGGAGGGCTTCTGGTTGGGGTTGCAGCCGTATTTCAGTTCCAGCTCGTTCATGGTCCGCGCTCCTTTATGAATGTTGATTTGGGCGCCTTGAGAGGCGTCAGTTTTCCGGCAGGTCGAAGGGCTCGGGGCGGAATTTCCCATCCTCGCCCCGGACAAAGGCGCTCCCATAGGGGGCGGTCAGCAGGGGGACGACCTCCGGGTCCAGGTTGCAGACGGTGTTGAGGTCAAAGATCTCGGTGTGGCGGATATCGGCGATATACTCCTCGCTCTCGTCGCCGGAGAAGAAGCGCCAGCCGCTGTCGGGGAAGGCCGTCTCCGGCTCCTCCCGATAGCACCAGCCCACCGGGCGGCCGTCCACGGTGATATGGTCCGTGGCAAAGCAGCCGTTGGGACCGTCCCAGTCGGGGAGATAGAGTTTCATTTCCGAGGGCCAGAGGCGGTACTCTTTTTCCCGCTTGGGCGTGTACCAGAGGCCGCTGTCCCAGGCGGCGTCGTTGGCCAGCAGCGCCCGCACCAGATCCATCCAGAGCCGCTGGGCCTTCTGGAGCTCCGGCAGGGAGGTCCCCTGGCGGAAATCCCAGTACAGCGCGCCGCAGACCAGGCTGGCGGCGTACTCCTCCCAGCTGTGGAAGGCCTGGGCCTGGGCGATCTGCTCTTCGGCCAGCTGATCGAACTCCTCCCGGGTCAGCAGGCCGCAGGCCAGGGCCGCCCGGAGGTGGCCCGTCCGCTCGCTGATGTCCCAGGCCAGATACCCCAGGTGCCCCACCAGGGGGTAGAACTGGGCGGAGAAATTCCGCGCCTGGAGGAAGAATCCGGCGGCGCTGGGATTGAGGGAGGCGGCGTCGAAGAGGGGGCGGCCCTCCCAGACGGCCTCGAAGTTCAGGTAGTGGTCCTGGCAGCGGAACTGCCGGTCGCAGAAGTCCAGGAGGCTGTCCCGATCCTGGATGCCGTAAGTGGTTTTCAGGTGGGCCCGGCAGACGGCGGCATCGGCGTCCGAGGCGCAGAGGGGCAGGGTGGTGAAGTAATCCGCCGCCTTGATCTCCGGGAGGCCCGGGGTCTTCCGCAGGGCGGGCACGCCCACCAGCAGCGCGATGAAGGCGTCCCGCTCACAGGGCCGCCGCTCCCGCCGGGAGCGGGACAGCAGAGTCTGGACGTCCCGGTCCAGGCCGGTGTCCTGGGGGTGGAAGTTGTGAAGCTGAGAGAGGTCCATCATAAAAAAACCGTCCTTTCCGTCAGCGGGCCAGGCCCTGGGCGACAAGCTCCGCCGCCTGGGGCAGCAGCACCCACTCCGCCTGTTCCATCACCCGGCGCTGGAGGATCTCCGGCGTGTCGCCGGGGAGCACCTCCACCGCCTTTTGCAGGAGGATGCGTCCTCCGTCGGGAATTTCATTGACCAGATGCACCGTGGCCCCGGTGACCTTCACGCCCTTGTTGAGGGCCGCCTCATGGACTCTCAGGCCGTACATCCCCTTGCCGCAGAAGGAGGGGATCAGGGCGGGGTGAACGTTCAGAATGCGGTCCGGCCAGCGCCTCACGAAGTCCCCGGAGAGGATGGAGAGGAAGCCAGCCAGGACGATCATGTCCGCCCGGTACTCGGTGAGCTTTTCCGTCAGTCCGGCCTCGAAGGCCTCCTGGGTGTTCCCCTTCCGGGGCACGGCGAAGCCGGGGATGCCGTGATTTTTCGCCCGCTCCAGGGCGTAGGCCCCGGGGGCGCTGGAGAGAACCACCACGATTTCACCGTGGGGAATCTTGCCCGCCTCCTGGGCGTTGAGAAGGGCCTCCAGATTGGTTCCGCCGCCGGAGACCAGGACGGCGATTCTCGCCTTGCTCATACGCCGTCAAACGCCACGCCCCGGGGGTCCTTCGTCACGCTGCCGACGCAGACGGCGTCCGGTTCGCCCGCCGCCGCCAGAAGCTCCAGCGCGTGATTTGCCTGCTCCAGAGGCAGGGCCAGCACCATGCCAAGGCCCATGTTGAAGGTGTTGTACATGTCGTGGTCCGAGATGTTTCCCCGCTTTTGAATCAGGTCGAAAATGGGTTGTCTGGGAATGACGTTCGGCACAATCCGTACGCCGAGGCCCTGGGGCAGCATCCGGGGCACGTTCTCGAAGAAGCCGCCGCCGGTGATGTGGCTGGCGCCGTGGAGGTCGATTCCGCCCTCCAGCAGGGCCTGGACGGCCTTGACGTAAATTTTGGTGGGGGCCAGCAGAGTTTCACCCAGGCTCTTGCCCTCCAGCTCTTCCAGAGGGGCGGTCAGGTCGGCGTGCTCAATGTCGAAGACCTTCCGCACCAGAGAGAAGCCGTTGGAATGGACGCCGGAGGAGGTGAGGCCGATGAGGGCGTCCCCCTCCCGGACCCGGGCGGGATCGATGATCTTGGGCCTGTCCACCACGCCCACGGCGAAGCCCGCGATGTCGTAGTCGTCCGGGGCCATGACGCCGGGGTGTTCGGCGGTCTCGCCGCCGATCAGGGCGCAGCCGGACTGGACGCAGCCCTCCGCCACGCCGGAGACGATGGAGGCCACCTTCTCCGCCTCGTTTTTGCCGATGGCGATGTAATCCAGGAAGAAGAGGGGCTTGGCTCCGCAGCAGATGATGTCGTTGACGCACATGGCCACGCAGTCGATTCCTATGGTATCGTGTTTGCCCAGCAGCTGGGCCAGGCGGAGCTTGGTGCCCACGCCGTCGGTGCCGGAGACCATCACTGGCTCCGTCATGCCGGAGAGGTCCGGGGCGAAGAGGCCGCCGAAGCCCCCGATACCGGAGACCACGCCGGGGATCTTGGTGCGCTCTACAAAGGGCTTCATCAGCCGCACGCCCTCATAGCCCGCGGTGATGTCCACGCCGGCGGCGGCGTAGGCGGCGGAATGGGAGTTTTCCATGGTGTACCTCCTTATTCTTTTCCCGTCCAGCAGTAGGTGCAGATTTTATCCCGGTCGATGCCGATGGCCTCCAGCAGTCCGTCCAGGGACTGGTAGCCCAGGGAGTCGAAGCCCATCTGCTCGCAGATGGTTTTCAGCATGCACTTTCCCCGCTCTGTGGAGGCGTCGGCGTACTCCTCCAGGTGCTGCTGTCCCTCGTCCCCCTCCAGGGTCTGGATGGTCTTCCGGCTCAGGAGCTCCATGTCGGAGTTGCTCCGGGAGAAGTTCAGGTACTTGCAGCCGTACATGATGGGGGGGCAGGCGGAGCGCATGTGGACTTCCTCCGCGCCGGATTCGTAGAGGAATTCCACCGTCTCCCGGAGCTGGGTGCCCCGGACGATGGAGTCGTCCACGAAGAGGAGCTTCTTGCCCTTGATGAGGTCATGGACGGGGATCTGCTTCATCTTGGCTACCTGGTTCCGCACGTCCTGGCTCTCGGGCATGAAGGACCGGGGCCAGGTGGGGGTGTACTTCACGAAGGGCCGGGCGAAGGGCTTGCCGCTGCGGTTGGCGAAGCCGATGGCGTGGGGCAGGCCGGAGTCCGGGACCCCTGCCACATAGTCCACCTTGGGAAGCTGACCCCTCTGGACCTCGTCCCGGGCCATGATCTCCCCGTTGCGGTAGCGCATGACCTCCACGTTCATCCCCTCGTAGCAGGAGTTGGGATAGCCGTAGTAGGTCCAGAGGAAGGCGCAGATACGCATGTCCTTCCCGGCGGGGGCCAGGGTCTCCCAGCCCTGGGGGGTGATTTTCACAACCTCCTGGGGCCCCAGCTCGTAGGCGTCCTCATAGCCCAGCTTCTGGTAGGCGAAGGACTCGAAGGAGACGCAGCAGCCCTCGTCGTTCTGCCCGATGAGCACCGGCAGGCGGCCCAGGCGGTCCCGGGCGGCGTAGATGCCCTCGGTGGTGAGGATGAGGATGGTCATGGAGCCCTCGATCTGCTCCTGGGCGTACCGGATGCCGGTCACCAGGTCGTCCTTCTGGTTGATGAGGGAGGCCACCAGCTCTGTTGCGTTGACCTTGCCGGAGCTCATGGCCATGAACTGGTGCCCGTGGTCGGAAAAGTACCGTTCCACCAGCTCTTCGGCGTTGTTGATGATGCCCACGGTGGAGATGGCGTACAGCCCCAGGTGGGAGCGCATCAGCAGAGGCTGGGGGTCCGTGTCGCTGATGCAGCCAATGCCCGCGCAGCCCCGGAACTCCGCCAGGTCCTTTTCAAACTTCGTGCGGAAGGGGGTGTTCTCAATGTTGTGAATCTGCCGGTGGAAGCTGGTGCCCGCCCCGTCATAGACGGCCATGCCGCCCCGGCGGGTGCCCAGGTGGGAGTGGTAGTCCGTGCCGAAGAACACGTCCAGCACCACGTCCCGTTTCGAAATCGCGCCAAAAAAACCGCCCATTAGCAGCCTCCTTATCGTTTACGCTTGCGCAGAAAGATGACAGCCGCCAGCGCCGCCGCCAGGAGTACCGGAAGGGCAATCCCGGCGGGGGTGGTGGAGACAAAGATCGCGGTGGGACCGTCCGGTCCTCCGATGACGCCCAACTTACAGCGCCTCGTTCATCCGGCGCATGACCTCGGTGTAGGCGTCCTCCACGCCGCCCAGGTCCCGGCGGAAACGGTCCTTGTCCAGCTTTTCGTGTGTCTGCGAGTCCCACAGGCGGCAGGTGTCGGGGCTGATCTCGTCCGCCAGGACGATGGTTCCATCGTTCAGCCGTCCGAACTCCAGCTTGAAGTCCACCAGGGTTACGCCGCAGGAGGCCCAGAAGGCCTTCAGGAAGTCGTTGACCTGGAAGGCGTATTTCTTAATTGTCTCGATCTCCTCTTTGGTGGCCAGCTTCAGGGCCAGGGCGTGATACTCGTTCAGCAGGGGGTCTCCCAGGTCGTCGTTTTTATAGGAGAACTCAATGGTGGGGGCGTCGAAGACGAGGCCCTCCTCCACGCCGTAGTGTTTGGCGAAGGACCCGGCGGAGATGTTGCGGATGATGACCTCCAGGGGGACGATGGAGACCTTCTTGACCACGGTCTCCCGTTCGCTCAGCTCCTCCACGAAATGGGTGGGGACTCCGGCTTTCTCCAGCTTCGCCATAAAGCGGTTGGTCATTTGGTTGTTGATGACGCCTTTGCCCACGATGGTGCCTTTTTTCAGGCCGTTGAAGGCCGTGGCGTCGTCCTTGTAGTCCACAATGTACAGATTCGGGTCGTCGGTTTTGAAAACCTTTTTGGCCTTGCCCTCGTAGAGCTGCTCCAGCTTCTGCATAACAAATTCCTCCGTCAAGTAAAGTATGAATTGATGGAATGCCCGGTCAGATTTCCGCCTGGAGGGCGGCGTCCTTCTCCTCGATCTGGGCGGCCATGTCCCGGCGGGCGGCGTCCAGCCAGGAGGCCAGGTTCTTGTCCTCTACCGCCAGGATCTGGGCGGCCAGGATGGCGGCGTTCTTGGCCCCGTTCAGGGCCACGGTGGCCACGGGGATGCCGCTGGGCATCTGGACGGTGGCCAATAAAGCGTCCAGCCCGTCCATGGCGCCCCCCTTCATGGGGATGCCGACGACGGGCAGGGTGGTGTTGGCGGCCACGGCTCCCGCCAGGTGGGCGGCCAGACCGGCGGCGCAGATGATGACGCCGAAGCCGTTCTTCCGGGCGTAGGAGGCGAATTCCGCTACCTGGGCGGGACTGCGGTGGGCGCTCATGATGTGGGCCTCATAGGGGATGCCGAAGGCGTCCAGCTGGGCGCAGGCGGACCGGACCACCGGCCAGTCGGAGTCGGAACCCATGAGCACGGCTACTTTTTTCATGGTGAAGTCTCCCTTCCAATTACAATTTCTTTCTCAAAACCGTGTGGCGGAAAATGCCGTCGGCGAAGTACTCGGCGGAGCAGAACACCGGCTTGCCGTCGATGTCGAAGTCCACCTCCTCCATGTACAGCAGGGGCGCGCCCAGGGGGACTTGGAGAAGGTCCGCCAGCTTCTCGTCCGCGGGGACGGCCCGGAGATCCGTCAGGTCCAGGTAGGGGTACACGCCGCAGGACTGCTGGAGGAAGTGGAAGATAGGGGGCTTCAAATCCTCTTCCGTGTAGTTCTCCCGAATCAGGGCTTTCTCAATCACGTCCTCGCAGTAGATGGCGGGGCGGCCGTCGGCGGTGCAGAGACGGGAGACCCGGAGCATGGGCGTCCCCTCCGGGATCTGGAGCTGAGCGGCGGTCTTTTCGTCCGCGGGCTCCTCCCAGAAGCGGATGGAGGCCACCGCCGGTTCAAAGCCGTTCTGCCGGATCATGTCCAGGAACTCCACCTCGATGTCCATCCGGGTGTGGACGTCCAGTACGTGGCGGTTGATGATGGTGCCCACGCCGTGGCGGCGGGTGATGAAGCCCTCCCGCTCCAGAGAAGCCAGGATGTCCCGCAGCTGGGTGCGGCTGATGCCCAGCTTCACGCAGAGCACGCTCTCCCGGGGGAGACGCTCCCTTTGGGCGTACTCGCCGGTGCGCATGGCGGCCAGCAGCTGGGCGCGGATGGCCTTGGTATGGGATGTGTGAGTGTTCATTCCGTGCACCTCGTTATCTTGAAGATTCCGGGAAAGGGGGCCTCTGCCCCGGCGGGATAGGTCATACCTATTGTATCGGTTTCCGGACGGGACCGCAATTGACAAAATTGACAGTTCCCAGGGTGTTTCCGCCCCCGGTTTGTGATGGATTCGCAAAGCGGCTCCAAAAACAGGAAGAGCCTCCGGCTTTTCAGCCGGAAGCTCTTCCAAAAGTTACTCCAGGATATAGACGGTGCAGGAGCGCCTGCCGAATTGGATGCACTCCTCGTAGGTGTCGTAGTAGAGGTCGATCTTACTGCCTTTGACGCCGGTGTCCTCGGCCACGGCCAGTCCGTAGACCACGTTGCCGCCGGCTACGATATACATCCGGGTGCCCAGGGGGATGACGCTCTTGTCCACGGCCACGGAGCCCACGTGGACGGCGGTTCCACTGGCGGTGCGGGTGCCCACGCCGCCGTGTCCCGTGGTATAGGCCGTGGCGGTCATGGAGCGGACGCCGGAGTAATTCAACACCGTGCCGTCCTTCAGGGTCAGGACGCCGCTGCCGTCGGCGTTTTCCGAGACGTTGGCGATGCCGCCGCCGGTTTCTCCGTGCTCCGTCAGGATGTCGTCCGGGTTCTTTTTGTCCGAGGGGGAAGGTTTGGGCTTGGCGGTGCCGTACTCCACGATTTTATCCACAGCGGTGGTGTTCAGCTCCTCCACAAACTGGCGGGAGAGCTGGGCCCCGTTGGACCAAACTACCTCGTAAACGGAGGAGCGCACGCCGTCGGCTCCCTCCTGGACCACCTTCTCCTCGCCTTCCAGCATGTCGGGATTTGCCACCCGCTGGGTGGAAAAGGGGGCGGTCTCGGTGACATAGTCATAATAAGTCAGCTCGGAGGCGACGTTTACCTCCACGCCGTTCTCCGACAGCTTCACGCCGATGATTTCCAAAGGGCTGGGATAGACGTGGAGCCGGGAGAGCAGGGAGGAGACGCTCTCCTTGTGGGACTGGACGGTGACGGAAGAGCCCTCGTGCAGGACGGTGACGGTGGTATCTTCCTGCAGGGTGATGTCGTAGCCCCGGCTGCCGTTGGAGACATAGACCATCTTGGAAGACAGGTCCGGGGGATCCTTCTGCTTGGGGTCCAGGATGATGGCGGCCTCATCCTCCGTCCCGGTGATGAGGAACAGAGAGTCGGCCCAGCCGGTGGCCGAGAGGCCGGTGACAGCGGCGACAAGCAGGCAGAACAGCAGCATACCGCCCCGGCGGCAGAGAGCGTACAGCGGATTTGGTCGTTGGTCAGCGTTCACGTGGATACCCTCCTAATAAGGTGATTTTACGGCGGGGGGAGTGAAAAACTCCCGCCGCGCCCGGGCAGGGACAGCGGCGCGCAGCGGCGGTCCCCGCGGGGAAGTATTGAGCGGCCGCCCTGTTTGAAAAAGCGGCTTGTAACTTTTGTTACCGGTTGAAAACTGCGCTCAGTATACACCATGGCCCCACTTTTGTCAAGCCTTTTGGGCTTATGAGGCATGATTATCCCCACTTTTGACCCAATTGGACAAGAATAGACTGGAAAAGATTCGGGTAGGGAATGGAAAAAGGTTACAAAACGGTAACGGAGCAGGAGGCGAACCGGGACCGGCGCGGCGCTGAAAAAAAGAAAAACGCCGCCGGAAACCGGCGGCGGATTCGTTTGCTTTTTACATGCGGTCTTCTAAAAGTGAACAGACGGAAATATTTAAAACATTGGCCATACGAAAGAGCATGGGCAGAGAAATCCCCGCGATTTTTTTGCCGTTGTTGGCCTCAATGCGGCTGAGGAATCCCATGCTGCAGCCTACCAAATTAGAAAATTGTTCCTGGGTCAGTCCTGCTTTCTTGCGGTAGAACGCGATCCGCAGTCCCAGCATCCGATACTGTTCCCGGTATTCTTCCATTTTGCACACGCTCCCTCTGTGAATATAGTAGCATGTGCTGAAATGTAGGTGTTACTACGAAATATACTTGAATTACTACTTAACAAGTAGTATAGTAGATGGTACAAATTGGAAAGGAGGGCGAGGGAATGAGAAAGGTATCAATTGAAATGGAGGATTTCCTGTATGAGTTCTATAAGAAGGTAGGAAGCGGCGCAGGCAGAACAGCAGGGCAGGTGATGAGCGACATGCTGTTCCGTTTCGCGGGAGAGTCTTCGCTGAGGGCAATTGATCAGCAGAAGAGGAAGGAGAGATGGGCCTGACAGAGATCGAAAAAGAGGCCGCCGGAAACGGCGGCCTTATTTTATCGGGAAACCCCAAAGTAGACATTTCCCCAAATCCATGCTATGATGCAAGGGCCAAAACACTTTTCCAGGAGAGAGGAGCCCGGCTTTATGAACATTGGAAACGTGTCCATCCCCTCGAAACTGGCGCTGGCCCCCATGGCGGGCGTCACCGACGCGGCCTTTCGGCAGCTCTGCGCGGAGCTGGGGGCGGGCTATACCTGCACGGAGCTGATCTCCTCCAAGGCCCTTTGCTATAAGGATAAAAAGACCTTCTCCCTTTTGCGGCAGTTTCCGGGGGAGCACCCCGCCGCCGTCCAGATTTTCGGCAGCGATCCGGCGTGTATGACGGAGGCCGCCCAGATCGCCATGGAGCGCACCGGGGCGGATATCCTGGACATCAACATGGGCTGCCCCATGGGGAAAATCGTCAATAACGGCGACGGCGCGGCCCTGATGAAAGACCCGGAGAAGGCGGGGCGCATCGTGGAGGCCGTGGTAAAAGCCCTTCCCGGGGTCCCGGTGACGGCCAAGTTCCGCCGGGGCTGGGATTTGGGAAGCTGCAACTGTGTGGAGTTCGCCCAGGTGCTGGAGCAGGCCGGAGCCTCCGCCGTGGCGGTCCACGGCCGGACCCGGGCCCAGGTCTACGGCGGTCAGGCGGACTGGAACTGCATCCGGGCGGTCAAGGAGGCGGTGGCGATCCCTGTCATTGCCAACGGAGATATTTGGAAACCGGAGGACGCGGCACGGATTCTCCAGTACACCAAGGCGGACATGGCCATGATCGGCCGGGGCTGCTTTGGGAATCCGTGGATTTTCCAGCAGGCCAAAGCCGTGCTGGAGGGGGAGCCGGTCCCGCCTCCGCCGCCCCTGGCGGAGCGGTGTGATCTGGCGGTGCGGCAGTTTGAGTTGGCGGCGGAATATAAAGGAGAACGAGTGGCTGTTCTGGAGGCCCGGCGGCATTACTGCTGGTATCTCAAGGGCGTACCCTACGCCAATTATTATAAGGAGCAGATTGTCCAAATGAATACATTAGAAGATGTGTACCGGGTGACCCGAGGCATCAAGCGGGACCTGCGGGACGGACAGGGGGGACGCCTATGACGGACGCGCGGGAACAGAAGTGGATCGCCGCCGCCCGGGAGGGGGACCAGGGGGCTTTCGAGCAACTGGTTCTGCTCTACGAGAAACGGGTCCTGGCTCTGACCCGGCGGATGTGCCCAAACCCGGAGGACGCCGCCGAGGCGGCCCAGGAGGCGTTTTTCGCGGCCTGGCAGGGCTTGAAGAGCTTCCGGGGAGACAGCAGCTTTTCCACCTGGCTCTACCGGCTGGCCTCCAACGCCTGCGTGGACCTGCTCCGGCGGGAGGGGAAACGGCAGGCGGCCGTATCATTCGATGATGAGGATTTGAATCTGGATATCCCGGCTTCCATCCCCTCTCCTCAGGAGGAGGCGGAGCGCCGGGAACTGCGGGAGCAGATTGAGGAGGGCCTCCGGGCCTTGCCGCCGGAGTACCGGGCGGCGCTGGTGCTGCGGGAGATGCAGCAGCTGCGTTACGACGAAATTGGCGAGGCCCTGGGGCTGGACATCGGGACGGTGAAGTCCCGGATCAGCCGGGGGCGGAAAAAGCTTCGAAGTTTTTTGCTGGAGCGGGGGAACTTTTCTCCGCCGCCTCCGTCTAAAGAGATAGGAAAGGAGGGCCGTTGATGAAATACTGTGAGGAATACGCGGCCCTGTTGGACCTGTTCGTGGACGGGGAACTGCCGCCTGAGGAAATGGAAAAGGTGCGGGACCACCTGACGGTGTGCCCGGGCTGCCGGGCCTATGTGGACGACGCGCTGGCTATCCGGGCCGGTTTCCCGGACGCGGAGGAAACCGCCGTGCCGGAGGGCTTCGCCGCGGGCGTGATGAAGCGGATCCGGGAGGACTCTGCCAAGGATGGGAAGATTGTGGAGCTGAAGCGGCGGGGAGTCCGGCGCTGGTTGGGAACGGCGGCGGCCTTGGCGGCCTGCTGCGCCCTGGTTATCCTGGTGCGGACCGGACCCGGGAACGACGCCGCCGCGCCCGCCGGGGAAAACGGCGCCGCCTATGATACGGCCGCCATGATCGGAGGCGAAGCGGCGGGAATTGCTCCCCAGGCGGCTCCGGAATCGAAAGAGGAGCTGACGGAGGAAGCCGTGGAGGAAGAAATCCGGACAACAGCGGCGGCGCGGTCGAAAACGTTGGAGCTCTATAAGGATGATCAGGCGCCGAAGGCGGCGCCGTCGGCGGGAGCGGATACGGCTGCTCCGACGGAAGCGGCTCCGGAGGAGAAGGCGGACGAAGAGCAATTTTGCGCCTGCCCCCCTGCCCTGGAGGCGGCGCTGTACTTGACCCAAGAAGAAGCAGGGGACCTGCTGAACGGGTTTACTGTGGTTTGGGAGAACGCTGTGGAATGGGGCTATGAGCTGAACGCGGAAGAGTATCGGGCTCTGCTGGAGGCTCTGGGCCGTCAGGTGGAGCTGCCGGAGACAGGGGAGGGGCCCTTTCTGGTAGTGGTGACGGGACCGCTGGAATAGGAAACGACGCGGTACAGGCCGGTTCCCTGAGGGAGCCGGCCTGATATATTGAGAGCAGAGGGATGGAAATTGTGGGAACTGCACAGAGGTCATACCGGGTTATAAGCGTTTCGCCGGTATTTTACAAAAAGGGAGAAAAAAGGCAAAAAACCGCTTGACAAACGAATAGCGACGTGGTAATCTAACAAAGCTGTCTGACACGGCGGCGAGGTGCGCAAGGGATTGCGGA
>CAMXKT010000031.1 GCA_947244595.1 uncultured Oscillibacter sp.
GATAGCATTCTACACCTCATGTCAATACTCTGTTATTTTATTGGATTGCTATAGGCCGTAGTCCCCGCAGACGCCGGTGAGAAACTCGCAGTCGGTCCGCTTGGTCTGCTCCACGCTTTTGAGCTTGGGACCGCCGCCCTCCACGTCCCAGGCCAGGGACACCCCGGCCCGCCCGGCGATCTCCTGGGCCAGCTCCTGGAGGGTGACGTCCTCCCAGGTCTTTGTCCGCTCTGTCTCCCGGAAGCTGCTGTCCGCCGGGACGGACACAGCGGAAATGGTCCCCGTGACGGGCCAGCCGCTGAAGGAGAAATCGTCCAGGGTGAAGAACCCGCAGGGGAGGGCGCGGCTGTCCCCCTCCCGGTCCCAGTCCATCACCCGGATAACGGCCTCCAGGGAGTCCCCTTCCGCCGGGAGCCAAGGACCCGTCCAGAGGCGGTCCCGGTCCTGGATGGAGATATCCAGGCTGTCCGCCTCCCCGGAGGCGGGGTCCGTGTAGGTGATTTCCGTCCCCTGGCCCAGAAGCTTCCCGGATACGGCGGCGCCGTTCCAGGTGAGGTCCACGATGGCCCGCCGGGTCCTCATGCGGTCCTCCAGGGCGGCAGATTGGCCAGCGTATCGTCCGCCGGCAGCGCCGGCGTCTGAAGCGTCACGCCGGGGCCGAAGGCGAAGGTATCCAGGTGCCGGAAATTGTGCTCCATAAGGAAGCCCGCGTAGCGCTCCGCCCCGTAGACCCGGTAAGCGATGGCGTCCCAGGCGTCCCCCTGACGGGTGGTGTAGGTGGTTTCCATATACCCTCCTTATGCCCTCTGGAAGCTCTTGCGCCGTTCCTCATCCTGGAGCTGGCGGTACAGCTTCTTGAACTCCTGGAAGCTTAGGCGGACAGCCTCCTCCACCTCTTTTTTCCCAGCGCTTCCGTAGAAGTTCAGCACGGGAGAGAAGACAATGCTCTGTCCCTGGTTGGACGGGGGAGGAGGAACCGGCCGGACTCCATCCGGGGCCGCCGGCGGCATACCGGACGGCGGGAAGCCGTCCGGCCACGCTTCGCCTGAATTTCCCGGTGCGGGGTCCCGGTCCTTGCCGGACAAACCATCCAGCAGGGCCGCCAGCCTGGAAAGGGGAAGAATTGCCTCCGGCTCGCCGCCCTCGCCCGCCTCCAGAATGGTGGGAGCGGTAACGATGCCGCCGGACGCCAGCATGGGGATGGTGGGAAGGCTGAACCCCAGCGTTTTCCCGCCCACGCCGGGCACCCACTCCGGAATCGTTACGGAAATATTGTTGATGCGTCCCAGCACGGAGTTGATGGCCGAGACCACGCCGTTGATGGGCGCCTTCGCCAGGTTCACCAGGCCGCCGAACAGGTTTCCAAATATGTAAATCAGGTTTTCCAGGGCGGTGGACCAGTTCCCGGCGAATACATTGTCAATGAAGCTGATGATGTTGGAGAAGACCGCCTGGATATTTGCCCAGGCGTCGCCCACGCTCTTCCACCAGCCCTGCAGGACCGCGCCCAGAAGCGGAAAACGCGCGGAGATGGCGGAGATGGCGTTCTGAACCGCCGCGTCGATGCCTGCCCATATGGCGGAAACCGCCGCCCCCAGCTCCCCGGCCTTGGCCTTCACGGCATCCCAGTTTCGATAGAGCAGGACGCCCCCCGCCACCAGCAGGCCGATGCCTGCGCAGGCGGCCAGCACCGGGATATTCAGGGCGGTCATGGCTCCGGCCAGGGTAAAGGTCCCCGTGGCGCTGGCCGCCGTCACGATCTTGTAAATGCCCATGGCCGCATTGTAAGCCGTCAGGGCGGTTTGGTAGGTCTTGTAGGCCGCCACAGCCGTGCCGACTCCGGCGGCGATGGCGAGGATCAGGTCCCGGTGCTCCAGCGCCCACCTGGCTCCCTCCGCCAGCCGCGGGATGATTTCCCCCAGCTTTGCGGAGACCGCCGGGAGGACGTTTTCCGCAAGATACGTCAGGGCCTCCTGTTCGTAGGGGGCCAGCTGCTCCCCAATCTGAAGCTGAAGCTCCGCCACGGCGGATTGGAAAATCGCTGCGGCTCCCTTCAGGTTGTCGGTGTTGGCCTTCGCTACCTCCAGCAGGACGCCGGAGTGGTCCATAATGTCCGTTTCCAGGGCGGACCAGGCGCTGGCCGCACCGTCCGCGCCCTGGGCCACTGCGTCCAGCAGGTAGGACATTTCTGTAGAGTAGTTGGTCCCGGCGATCTTTGCCAGGGCCGCCATTTTGTCGTCGGCGGACATGCCGGACATGGCGGCGGACACGTCCGTCAGGATGGTCTCCAGCCCCCGGAACTCCCCTGCGGCGTTGTAGACCGACACGCCCAGCCCCTTCATGGCCTTGATGGCCACGTCCTTGCTGGTCATCCGCATGATGATGGAGTTCAGGGCTGTTCCGGCCTCCGCCCCCTTGGTACCGCTGTTGGCCAGGACGCCCAGGGCGGTGGACAGGTCGCCCATGTCCACTCCTGCCGTCTTGGCCGCACCGCCGCAGCCGATGAAGGCCTCCATCAGCATTTCCGCCGTGGTGTTGCTGGCCCGCTGGGCCTGAACGGAGAGGTTCAGGTAATCCTCCATTCCCTCCACGCCGATGCCCAGGGCGGACATGCTGTCCGTCACCAGGTCCGAGGCCCGGGCCAGATCCATGCTGGTGGCCTCACTGAGGCGCAGCATGGGCTCCAGGCCCGTCAGGCTCTGCTGAACATTCCAGCCGGCCAGGGACATGTAGCCCATGGCCTCCGCCGCCTCCGTGGCGGTTTTGGTGGTGGTGGCCCCCATCTGCCGGGCGGCGGCCGACATAGCGGCGTATTCCGCCTCCGAGGCCCGGGCGGTGACGGCGGTGGCGTCCATGGCGGACTGGAAATCCGAATAGGTGGCCAGGGAAGACGAGGCCACCGAAGTTGCGCCGATCACCGCCGCCGCGGCTACCGCCGTGACGGTTTTGGCCACCTTCTTCGCGGTATTGCTCAAGGAGGCCAGATTTTTCTCCGCCGCCGAACAGGCCGCCTTGAGGGAGCTGTCCGCCTTGCCCGCGATTTTCAGCATCAGCTCATAGGTCTTACCCTTTGCCACGCCGCGTCACCTCCTCCAGGTAAGAGACCAGGACGTCCGCCGTTTCGTTCAGCTCCTCCAGCGTCAGACCCTCAAAATAGTCCATGCCGGTGCGCAGATACAGGGACAGGGCGATACACGCCTTGCGGATGTCGGCGGGGTTTACTCCTCGCCATCCCCGCCGTAGAGAAAATTTGCCACCAGGGCCTTCAGCTTCATGGCGTCCTGAACCGGCAGGCCTCGGAAGAACTCATAGGGCCGTTTTGTCACCCGGACCACCAGCTCAATGCAGAAGGGCA
The DNA here is from genome assembly GCA_947244595.1 of uncultured Oscillibacter sp. Taxonomy (GTDB): domain Bacteria; phylum Bacillota; class Clostridia; order Oscillospirales; family Oscillospiraceae; genus Oscillibacter. The sequence continues at coordinate 3,356 of CAMXKT010000031.1, forward strand.
TGGTGGATTCCAGCATGGCCGGATTCAGGGAGGGGGATTGCTGGAGGATGGTCTTGCTGACCCGTTCCAGCATCCCGGCGGTGACGGTTTCCAGGCCGCCCAAGTCGATCTCCGTGTGGGTCTGTCCCTCAAAGGCATAGGGCCTGGACAGCTTCAGAACCAGAGCGCGTTCCTCCGCCCCAGCGTCTTCCGCGGGAACGGGATTCTTCTCCAAATTTTCCATGTTCAGCACATCTCCTTAATTTTCGCCAAGATATCCCGGCCCCGGATTTTAAATACCTCGTTGAGCTTGTCCAGCTCCACCATGGACTGGCCGTCCACCTCAATGAGGATGTACAGCAGGGACAGCTTGATTTTGCAGTCCATGGGACTGCCGGCCTTCACCTTGCCCAGGGAGGTCGTGCCGGACCGGCCCCGGGCCACCACCCGCATGGGGCGGAACTCAATGTCCCCCTCTCGGTTGGTGGTCTGCTGGGCCCCCCGGATGGTGAGCTGGACGGCCCGGGTCATGTCCATCATGTCCACGGCCTCCCGGTCCAGGAGGCGGAAGGGAATCTCCAGCTCCTGGTTGGTGAAATACCCCACGGTGGGATCCTCGATTTCGCCCAGAACGCCCGCCCCGCTGATGGTTTCACTGGCGGACTCGAAGTCCGGCAGGGACATCTCGTCCCCCGTGCCCAGCAGGCGCTGGCCGGAGTTGTAGACGTTGTATTTATTGATTTTCGTGGGAATTACTTTCTCACTCATGGGTTAAGACCCTCCCGTCAGCACCGCCTCCAGGGCGGTGACGTCATACTCCCGGATGTTTTCAAGGTACTCCGCTGGGATGAACGGAGCCAGGAAGGTGTGGACCGTCAAGTGGCCGTCCAGCAGGTTCGTGACGGGGTTCTCGCCGGAGCGGAACTCCGTCCGGTATCCGGCGCAGTACTCCCGAGCCACATACCCGTTCCCGATGACGTTCTGGCTGTCCACGATGGACTGAATCAGGCGGGTGTTTCCCGGCCTGTCCACCTTCTGGAAATACGTGCGGATGAAGTTGTTTCCGTCCCAGTTGAAGAAACGGCGGACGGCCAGCCAGCGGTCCTTGGGGTCCGTGGTGGCGGGATAGGCCGCCGTGGAGTTGCCCCAGGAGCGGAGGCCCTCCTGATTGATGGCCGTGATGATTCCGTTGGCGTTCAGCGCGTCGTTGGCCTGCTGCTGGTCCAGAACCACCTCCGTCCCGTCCGCCAGCACCGTGGCGGTAATCCGCAGGTCCTTGTTGGACGGGCTCTCATAGGGCACGTCGCCGTTGGAGGCGTCGGTATAGGCCGTCAGGGCGGCGAAGACGGCGGAGTAGTTATAAATCTTGTCCCCGACGGCTACCATGGGCCAGAGGGCCGCCGCGTGGGTGGAGGAGGCCCCCAGCTTTTCCTTGGCGGCCTTGACCTCCGTGTAGACCGCCGCGCCGTTCTCTCCCTCCGTGGGGATGTCCAGCAGACAGGTACACTCGAACACGCCGTTGAGGGCTTCCGTCTTGGCCTGGAGGGCGGCGGCCACCACCGGGTCCCCGCTCCAGCCGGGGGCCAGGAGCTGCCCGGGAACCATGCCCAGCTTGGGGTAAATCTGACGGACCAGCTCCAGGCCGGTCTCCCTGCCGGTGACGGAGTCCACGCCGCCCACGATATCCTCCCGCGTCACGCCGGAGGGGTTCAGGCCTTTGGCGGAGATCGTAAGGGCCTCTGCATCCTGGGCCGCCTGGGAAAGCAGCAGAACGGCCACGTTTCCGTCGTTGTCATGGGCGGAGGTGTAGTCCGATTCCGCCGACAAGACGGTTTCGCCGCTCTTGACCTCCAAGGAGTCCAGCAGGACATAGGGCTTCGTATAGACCGCCTGGCCGTCCCGGACGGGGACCTCCTCCGCCTCATAGGCCTGGACGTGGGCGGGCTTGCCGGGGTCCAGGACGTTCACCAGGATGATGGGGGCCACATTGAAAACCCGGAAGCCGGCGTCCACGGACTGGCAGAGGGTGAAGGATTTGAAGTCGTCGGAGTACCCGGCCGCCTGGGCGCACTCCTGGAAGGAATAGCACAGCAGAGGGGTATTGACGGCCTTGGACGGATCCTTGGCCAGGTGGATGGGGGCGGTGCCGAAGACCACCGGAAGTCCTGCGCCGCCCCGAATGGGGACGGTCAGGCTGGTGTCCTGCTCGGCGTTGTATGCGCCGTGGAAATAGGCCATGGCTTATGCCTCCTTTCGATTGGCAAGCTGGTACAAGCGGTAAAAGCGCCCGGTTCTGCCTGCAATATCCCGCCGGGCTTCCGGGAGGCGGTCCAGGGGGAGAACCAGACCTCGGAGGGCCGGGTTGTCTGCCAGAGCCGCCGCCAAAGGGGCGGGGATACCGTTGTGGTAGACCGTATACTGCCGGGCCACGCCGGGGAGGGTGGGCCCGCAGTAGACCACCGGACCGGTCTGCTCCGCCGGGGAGGGCGGGTCTTTTTTCTTGTTCATGTCTCGGGGACCTCCTTAAAGATGGCCGGGCCCTCGAAGGAGAGGGCCATGGCCGCGAAATAATAGGGGTGGGTGTCTTCCTCCTGGGCGGCCCACCGGACAGGATACTGGAGAACCCAGCGCCCGCCCACCACGCCGTTGGCTCCGTAGTGGCGGAGGACCGTATTGACGATGTGCAGCGCGTCCCGGAAGCCCTGGCGGTCCGGAGCGGGGTCCTGGACGCAGATCACCAGCACCGCCTCCAGCTTCTGGAGGGTGTCCTGGTCCGGCAGCTCCCCGGAGGGGAGGCGGACAATGATGTAGGGCTCCGGCGCGTGTTCCTCCGGCTCCTCGTCCGGGCCCTCCCGGAAGGGCAGGTCCTGGGGATAGACCTGGATGGACCGGTCCTCTCCGGCGGAGTTCTTCAGCCGGTAATGCCGGAACAGCGCGGACAGATCCTCCGTCAGCGCGTCCAAAAGGGATTCCTGTGTCATGTCCGCCTCCTTAGTTCAGATGGATCTGGTCAATGCGCTTTTGAATTTCCGCCTGCAGAATCTCATAGGTCAGCTCCTCCGCCTGGCCCCGGACCGTTTCACTGTCCAGCATGTGGGGGACGGAGGGGGACAGCAGCTTCCGAATCTTGGTCATGTCCGCTTTCGCCCCATACCGTTTGACGCGGCTGCTTCTGCTTTTGGCGTCGCTGTATCTTTGGGGCGGGGCTCGCTGTACGATGGCAACATGGCCATTGGAGAAGGTGGTGACGAAGGCTTTCAGCCCGTGTATCTCCAGAGGCCGCAGGGAGCCGGAGGAAAGAACGCGGGCCGCCGCCGCGCCGGTTGCCGTGTTGGGCCGGGTCATAAAGGTCATGATGTCCTGCATGGGGCCCCGGGAGCGGATGGCGGCGGAGAGGTTGGACGTGCTGGCGGTCAGGACCTGGGGAGCGCCTTCGCTCTTATCCCGCAGAACCTTCCGTTTTTTAATGGCATACTCGCCCTGGACGTCCCGCACCATCTGCTTCCGGACCTTCCGAGCGGTGGAGTTCAGCGCGTTTTTCAGGAGCTTCGGCGCCGCGATTTGATCCGGCAGGTCATGAAGGCGGCCAATCACTTTTCGGAGCTCCGACTCGATGTCGATTTGAATGACGTCCTCGCTCATGACCGCACCGCCCCCAGTTCCATAGAGAACATTCCCGCCTCTTCCGTGCAGTCCGCGATCTTGTATTTCCGGCCGTCCAAATCCAACAGGGAACCGATGGAAGGCCGGGGGCCGAAATCGGACGCGGCTACGAAGATTAGGCGGCGGGATTTGTAAAGGCCGTCCTGGTGAACGCCTGCCCGGGATTTATCCCGTTCCAAAAGCTCATGTTCGTCCACCTGCACGGGCATAGGCCGCCCGTTAACCTTGTGTTCCTCCGCAAATTCGCCGGGGTTCAGGAACACGTTGTGGATATCCCGGGCGGCAATCTCCTTGAAGGTCATGCTTCCGGGTCCTCCGGCCCGCGGCCCGCTCCCCCGGCCTCCAAAAGCGCCTCCGCGTCAACGGCGGCCAGCGCCTCCACCCGCTCGGGATTGGTTCTGCATCCGCTGAGGTCCACGCCCAGGTCCTCCGCCAGGTCCAGCAGCTCCGCCTTGGTCAAACGGGACAGGCTGGTCCGGCTGAAGTGGCCGTCGGGGTCCGTTTCGAGGATTTGGCCTTCCTCCGGCAGAGCGCCGTCCGCGGGACTCCCCGCCGGGGGGAGGATATCCTCATAGCCCGGCAGAAGGTCCTGGGCCAGGGCGCAAAGCTGCTCCTTCAGCCGCTCCTCGCCTATGAAATACCCCTCCTCGTCCGTGAGCTCCACACCCAGGGTCCGAAGTGTATTGGCGGTCTGGGTCTCCGCCAGCGGAACGGGAATAAGCTGCTTTGTGAGCGCTTCTTTGCCCACAAAGGCCCCGTTTCCATCCATAATGGCCACGTTGAAGGACTCCAGCACCTCCGCCGTCTGTCGTTCGGCCTCCCGGCGGTCCGATTTACCAGGAGAAGAGGGCGCTTCTTCCGCCGGAGGCCCTTCCCAGGCGGCGCTGCCCGCCTTCAGCCACGCCGCCGTCATCAGGGCATCGTTGGCGGGGAGAGAGGCCCCCCGCGCATAAGCGCGCCCCAGGTACTGAATGGGCCGCTGCGCAATCAGCTTTTTCATGCCGCCTCCTTTCAGCCCAGCAGCTTCACCAGCGCTGCGGCGTCGTTCGCTCCCGCCGGGGCGGCGGCGTATCCGGCGGGGATATGTCCCGCCGCCGTGGCGGTCACGGCATCCGCCGCCGCGTCATAGTAGACCGCCGCGCCCATGGCCAGGTCCTCGCCGGAGGCCTTCGCCAGCCGGTAGACCCCCTCCACGTGGACGGTCCCGGAGCTCCCCGCCGGGATGTCCCCGGCGGCAATGCCGATCCGGGTCTCCAGAGACACCACCGCGCCGTTCGGAACGGCCTCCGTGGCCATGTAGTCCAGGGCCGCACCCTGCTGCACATAAGTCGCTTTCATGTCTGTTTCTCCTTTCGTAATCCCCCTTCCCCTCCGGCCAAAACCCAGCGCAGCGGATTTGGCCGGAAAGAGGCGGAGCGGCGTAATGAGTGAGCCCTGCCCACAGGGCGGGGCGAGGGATATGGAGCTTGCTCAGCCGAGCTTCACGCCGTCGTTCCGCAGCAGTCCCCGGAAGTCCGCCTCATTGACCACCCAGTCCATCCAGATATCCCAGACGAAGCCCAGGTAGCCCGCCTTCTCGCTCCGGCGGAACGTGGGCGTGGTGACGCCGTTGAGGTAGTCCACCTGCATTCCCTTTACCAGCCGGGGGTCCACCGCCATGAACCAGGGACAGGCGTTCTCTCCCGCCAGCACGTTCAGCGTCCCTTCTTCCACAACCCGGACTTTGCTCCGGTATTGCGTGTTCAGCACGTTTACGGTGTGGCTTCCGACGCCCTCCACGTCGATCTCCGCTGTGCCCAGGATTTGGTTCACCCGCATCCCCCAGCCCACGGGGACGATGATAAAGGCGGGTTCCACCATGATGCTCTCGCCGAACTGGTCCGTCTGCATCCCCATCATCTGGATCATCTTCTCCAGCACGGCGATGCCGGGAGCAGACCCGGCGGAAACCAGGTTCTTGTGTGCCGCGTCGAAGAGGGGCGCGCCGTCGAAGATGGCGGGGTTCTGATAGACCCGCTCATACACCTGCCGGTTGATCTTCCGCTTGGCCTTTCTGGCGTACTGTCCGGGCATAGCCGCCAGGAAGCCGATGTCGTCGTTGATGAAGGCCTCCCGGGTCATGGTGAACTGGGTGCCGTAGGTCTCCAGCTTCCGGTTGGGCAGCAGCTCCGTCTGGAGGGTGCTGTGCTTCAGCTCGCCGCCCTCGTTGACCTTATAGAAGTCTCCGCCGCCCAGGGCGTACTCGTGGTTTTTGGCCAGCTTGAAGTCCGTGAGGGAGCCCTTGCTGGTCCAGAGCTCAAAGGTGGCGGGCACCAGCTGGTACTGCTGGACAATCGACTTGTTCATGGCGTTGTCCAGGATGGCGGGAAAGTCTGCCGTGGGGGAGAGGAAGTCCCGGGCGGCGCTGTCCCAGAGGTCGTTGCGGGAGCGGCGGAGCAGCTCCGTAGTGGTCCCCAGGCCGGAGCGGGCCATGCTCTCAATGAGGATATCCCGCAGGCTCATGCCCCGGAGGGCCTCCGCCCCCTGGGCGGGGCTTTCCACCTCCACTCCCGCCTGCATCAGCAGGGCGTCCCGGGCGTCATCCCGGAAATTGTCCGCGCTGGAATCCCGGGGCCCCACCACTACCGGCGCGCCGTGCCGGAGCAGGTACTCCACCGCCGCGCTCCGCACCGTGTCCATGCTGGACTCATCTTTGATGTACTGGTCCGGCTCCATGCCCGTCTGACGGCAAAGAGCAATGATATCGCAGATTCTCTGCCGCTCCGCATCCGCGGCCCGCCGGGAGGCGCCGCCGTCCTCAGCCCCCGGAGCGGAGGGCGTTCCGAGATTTGTGTCCAAGTTGGACACAATTGCTCCGACGCCGCGCTCTCCGCCGTCCGGGACGCCGCACCCGGCGGGAGGCTCCTCCTTCGCCTCGATCTGCCGCTGGCATTCGTCAAACTCCGCCTGTTCCGCCGCCGTCAGGTTCCGGCCCTCCGCCTTCGCCGCCGCCAGAAGCGCCAGCTGCCGCTTGATCCATTTGTCCTTCATCGTCCTACCTCCAAAATCTGTTGATATTGACTTGGACCTGCCGCTCGTAAAGGGACAGGTCCGGGCTCTCCGACTCCGACCGCCCGACTCCCACCGTAGCGTCGGCGGGGACGGACGCGATGGATATTTCCAGGGCCCCCCACTTCCGGGCAATCATGCAGGGACCCTGAAACCGCCCGTCCGCCGAAACGGCTCCGGCCTTGACCTCCTCCCAGGCGTCCACCTGGTAGCGGACGGAGGTGGTTTTCAGCGTGCCGGACTGGACCTTCCCGAAAATCTTCTCCGCGTCCGCGTCGGTGTCAAACTCCACCTCGGCGTATCCCTTGCTGTTTTCCACCCAGGCCCGCAGCACCTTGCCCAGCACCTGGTTCACGTCGTGGTTGAAAAGGAGCACGCCGGATTCGTTCAGCCGTCCCAGGTCCACCGCGCCGTTGGCGTGGTCCAGGATTTCCATGCCGAAGTACCGGCGGTACGGGGTTTCGCTGGAGAAGCTAAGAATCCGCCTCCGGCTGTTCTCCTCCGCCGTTCGTGACGGCTCCATCGCCGTCGTCCTCATGGCCGTCTCCGGGGGAAGGGCTCCCTGCCGGGGGACCGCCTGCCGTTCCAGTTCCAAAAAGCATCCCTCCTATGTCAATTCCTTTTTCCTTGGCGTACCGGGCCACCTCCGCCATTTCGTCGATGGCCTCCTTCCAGTCCTTGCCGTACTCCGCGCAGAGCTCCGGGAAGGTTTTCTGCCCGGTCTGGAGCGCGATTTTGTTGGCCGTGGCCTCCTTCACCGGCTCAATCCACTTCTTGGGAGCCTTTACCCAGGAATGGTTCAGGTAATCCTCCCGCCGCTGCCAGAAGTCCGGGATAGAGAACAACCCGGACAGCACGCCGGAGATTACAAAGGCCTCGTAGACCTCCGTCATGAAGGCCGTCAGCAGCTCCACTTCCTCCGCGTAGGTAGCCTCGTCCTCGATGGCGTTCTGCCGGGCGGAGGAGTAGGTGGACTTGGACATATCCCGGCTCACCGCCTCGTAGCTCAGCCCCTGCCCGGAGGAGATCAGCCCCTGCTGGGTCTTGAGGAAGCCCGCCGCGTCATTCGCGGTCCCTTTCGGGTCGATGACCTCCACGCTGTCCCCGGGCCCTGTTTCCATAATCATGGCGGGCTTCATCTTTACGCTGGAATAGTCCTTCTGCCCGCCTGGGGCCGGAACGCCGCCCCGGCCAAAGCCGCCTTTTCCCTCCGCCCGTTTGATGACCAATCCAAACAGAGAAGAAATTCGTTCTTTCATGGCGACGGCGAGAACAAATTCGTTGATATCCCGAATCCTGGTGATGGTATGGGCCAGGTCGGATATTTCCCGGAGCTGGCTGGGGCGGCGTTTGCTCTTGAAGAAGAACACGTCCCTGGCGTCCACAAAGGCCGACTTCATGGCCTGATAGCCCTCCAGGTCATACTGGCGGAACCAGTATCCAACAGGCTGCCGGTACCGGTTGTACTCCACGCCGCCCACAACCGTGTTTCCCCTGTGCTTCGGAGAGGATTGGGACACGTCCAGCTCGTCCACCTCCAGGCACTGGAGCTTGAAGGGGACCAGCCCACCCCGGGTATAGCGGAAGAGGATCAAAATGCCGCCGTCCACCTTTTTCCGGTCCACCATCATGCGGAGAATCTCATGAAAGGACTGCTCCCCGGTGACGTCGCAGTTCCGCGCGTCCGTCCACCGCTTCCACGCCTTTTCCAGCCGGGTGTCCAGCGCTTCGTCCCCGGTTAGGGCCCGGAGAGCGTAGCCCCGGCCCACTACGTTCCGGCGGTAGGCGTGGAGCACCGCCTGGGCGATGTCGCTGTTGCGCTCCAGGTCCCGAGCCCGGGCCCGCACCACGTCCCGCCCCGGGCGGTCCGTCAGCTCCGCGCTCTGGTTCACCACCCGCCAGCCGGAATTGATATGATCGAAGCCAGCAGCGTCGTAGTTTCGCTGGAGCTCCTCCCAGGTCTGCCGCCACGCTTCCCGCTCACATGCCCAGCGGGGCGACACCGCTGAAATAATGCTGTCGAGCCAGCCCATAGGCCTCACCTCCCGTCAAACCGCGCCACATACACTCCATGCAGCAGCCCTTCGCTGTTCTCCTGGGCGGCCTGGGCCGCCAGATCATCCCGGAGGGCCCGGAGCTGGGCGAGGTCCGCCCGGGTCAGGGACCGGCTCCCCAGCTTGTAGCTCTGCCCGCCCGCCAGAACGGCGGCGATGGCCGCGTCTACCTGGGCCAGCCGTTCTCCGGGTTTCATGTATTCATCCATCCGCGTCCCTCCTTAAATCCAGTCTTCATTTTTCCGAATCCAGGCCTCTTCCGGCGGCTCTTCCTGTTTAGGCGGGGCCGCCGGCGGCTCCGTATCCTCCCGCGGGGCCTCCAGGCCCAGGGACCGCACGTTCAAGATGTCGGCGGCCGCCGCCGCGTAGACCTCCGCGTCAAGGTAGTGATTTGCCGCGTGGGAGGATTTCAGCATCCACTTTGCCGCCGGCTTTCCATCGGCGGACAGGGTGACGGTCTTCTCCTCCGCCGTCACCTGTTCGGCATATTCACGGTCGCAGTCTTTGTGTACCATCCAGGCGCCGGGGCCGTTATCCCGCTTCATCCGGGCGGCGATCATGTCCTTGTACTTTGCGCCGTCCACCAGGACCAGCTGCATCCCGCTGGCCCGGCTCCCGGTTTTGTTGATGGTGGAGATCTGAAAGCTATTTCCCCGCATGGGCTGCACGCCCTTGCAGGCCAGGGCCCAGTCGGAGTTCTGATAACAGAGCTCATAGACCGTATCCGTCTGGTCGCCGCTGTCCACCAGGGCCAGGTTTACCAGCATCCGCTCCCCGTTTTCCTTGGCGTAGGGGAGGTTCATGATCCGGGAGATCTCGGTAAAGGTCAGCGTCTGCCCGTGGGCCACGTTCTGAGAGGTCATCCCCGCGCCCCAAGCCCGGATGGCCCAGTAGAAGCTCCCCTCCTGAACGTCTACGCCGCCGGTGAGCAGCTGGGTCCACTCCGGCAGCACGAACTCCGGCACGTCTGTCCGGCGGGCAAGCACCAGGTCCGCCGTGGTCTTCACCGCCGCCTGTTCCCAGGGCTCCGCGCCCCAGCTGTTGGCAAAGTTCTGGGCCCGCTCCGGGTCCCCCTTGGTCAGCATCTTTTCCATGGCGATCTCTGAAAAGCGGGTGAAGGGGGAGTAGAGGGTGGAAATCCAATAGGCGACGCTGCGGGCCCCCTTGGAACGGCCCCGCACCGTCTGCCAACGGCCCGCCTGGAGCATAGGACCCTTGTCCCGGTCCATGATAACGCCGGCGCATTCCTGGCAGATGTACACGGCCCGGGCCGCCCGGTCTCGATTATCCGGGCACTCCTCTTTTTTGGGCCATTTCAGCTGGGCCATGACCAGCTCAATGAGCTTCCCGCAGTGGGGGCAGGGGACGAAGTAATGCCGCTCGCAGTCCGCCGCCTCCTTCTCCCGCCAGATGCGCCCCGATTTTACCGTAGGGGTGGAGGTCATGAAGATCTTCCGGTTCGTGGTGTAGGTCTTGGTCCGCTCGATGGCCAGGTTCACCGGGTCCGCTTCCTTCTTGGAGGCCCCCGGGTACTTGTCCACCTCGTCCAAAAACAGGTAGCGGGTGGGCGTGCTGGACAGGCTGGCCGGAGAGTTGGCGCCGGAGAGATAGACCGTCATACCCCGGAATTTCAGCCGCTGGGAGGTGCTTTCGTGCTCCAGGTACTTCTCCGCCAGCGCCGGGATGCTCTTAATCATGGGCTCCAGCTTGGATTCCACCGTCCGCTCCACCAGTGTATCGGTGGGATAGACCACCATGACCGGGGCGGGCTCCTGGCAGATCAGGCTGCCCAGCATGTTCTCCAGGGCGGCGGTACCGCCCACCTGGGTGGGCTTGACGAAGATGATCTTCTCCGCGTCTCCGTCGGAGAAGGCGTCCATAATCTCCGTGAGATACGGCGTGACTTGATTCTGCCAGGGACCGGGAATAGGGCTTCCCGGCGGCAGCACCCGGTTTGCCTCCGCCCACCGGGAGACCGGGAGGCGCGGCCGGGGCCGCAGCTCCTCCACGGCCTTCTTGATCCAGGCCGGGACGTAAATGGGAGAGACGGCATAGGGCTTCATCCGGCCTTCGCGCCTCCCTCGCCCAGCTCCAGCACGGCGTCAGTGAAAGCGGCCAGCATGGCCTCCAGCTCTGTCCGCATGGTCCGCTCCATAGCTTTCGCCGTCACGGCGTCCACCTGGCCCGGCATGGACCGGACCGCCCGGGCGGGCATGTCCAGGGCGAACTGGCGGAAGGAGCGCAGAAACTCCGCCAGCTCCCGCCCGGCGTTCTCCGTGTCCACGTACTTGCCTGCGGCGATGGCGGTTTTCAGCCGATGAAGCTCGCTCTGACTCTCCTTCAGCTCCACCTCCGCCCACAGCTTCTTCAGGCCCAGCTCCTCCAGCTCCGCCACGCCCTCCGCGTCCTCCTGGGCCTTCCGGCGGACATGGGCGATGTACTTCTGGACCGTCTGACGGGTCCGGTATTTCCGGGCCTTGCGCCCCGGCGGGGCCTCCGCCTCCAGCACGCCGGAGCGGGTGAGCTGCTGGATCCGCCGTTCGCTGAGGCCAACCAGTTCTCCGATGGCCCCGGCGTCCGCCCACTCCGGGATGGCGGTCAGAATGGCCGCTTTTTCCTCCGTTTTTTTCGCCGCCATACGGCCCTCCTTTCCCGCCCCGGCTGGCCCTTTTGCCGGTTTCGCGTTTTGCTGGGCCCGGCGTTTCGCTTTTTTTCGGGCCGTTTTTGGGACGTTATCCCCCTATGGGGATAAGAATTTGCCGTTTTCCCCGGAAAACGAAACGAAACCGCCCGAAGAAATCCCGCTTTTCTGGAGGAAAATCCCGGACTTCCGGCCCCGTGCCCTGTATGTTCGCCAGGAAGGACCCGCCCCGGGCTATCACCTCCGCGGGCTGGGACCGACAAGGTCAAAACAAAAAGCCGGGCCCGATGACGGCGCGTCTCCGCGCTGTTCATCGGCCCCGGCTCTCAAAGCACTGGCCCTCCACGATATCCACGATGTGTTCCGTCTTGCAGTCCCGGCAGAACACCACCAGGTTCCGCCCGCTGGTGTTCGGGAGGATCTGCATCATCCGCTTGTTGCGGCGGCAGGTTGGGCACTCCAGATACCCATCCCTCACTGTTAGCATCTTACCATATTTTCCATGTGTTTGCAATGCTCTGCGCGCTCCTTTCCCTAAAGTTAATACCGTTATCAAGCCTGAAAAATTTTAATAAAAAGTATTTTGAATGCGCCGTTGGAAGAGAGTAGCCTATGCTTTCCGGCGCCGCCGGTGCTTGGCCCGGGGCCGCTGGACGGACATTCCAGCCTTGGCGATATATTTAATGTATCGGTAGTGGCCATAGGCCGTTTTCACATCTCCGATATCCGCCAGACGGATGCAGCGGCTCTCCGGCGGCATCTTCAAAGGCGTGTCGTCTGGTACCCGGAAGCACTCCCGCTCCGGCTTATGCAGGTTCCGGCTCCCGGACCAGAGCCGGAGGCCCAGCTTGTCCCGTTGCTCCTTGCAGAAGTACCGGGCCAGGGACTCAAAGTGCTTCTCCTCATCCACCCGGATGGCGCGGAACTCAATATTGCCCTGTCCCCACAGGCGGCGGATCAGGTCATAGTCCTCGCCGGTGGCGTTGATCAGAATGTGATGGTGCCAGCGGCCGTCCATATAGAGGTTCTCATGCCGGTGCTTGTGCTCCGTGACGTAGATGTACCGAAGCTCCTGGCCCTGCTCCTTCCGGGCCTTCCGCAGCCGCTTTAGGAACGCCTTAATTTTCTTCAGCGCCTCCTGGCGGTTCCCCGGCAGATGGTCGTTGTCATAGGTGAGCGTGGCGTGAAGGTCCTTCTTCCCGAAGTTGGCGGCAATCAGCAGCTCCAGCTTCTGATAGGCGTATTTGAGGTTCATCATCTGCTGGGCCTGGGAGCTGAGATACTTCTTGCCCTGCCGGACGGTCCGGCCGTCCCGGGGATGGGGGGCGGGATAAACCGCCTCCACAACCAGGGGACCGGCGACGATGATACGCTTAAATTTGGACATGACAACAGCCTGCCTCCTTTGCAGATGCAGACCGTCGCCCTATAGGCCGTCGTCCTCGAAAAATATGGAAATATACTAGGGCTTGTTTGAAAAATATGACCGACTGCGCTAAATCAACAAAATAGCG
>CAMXKT010000032.1 GCA_947244595.1 uncultured Oscillibacter sp.
GTCCGGAAGCCACCGCGTCCGGGTGCCGGTCTTTTTCGCCTGGGACTTGGGCAGGAGCGTCTTCTGGAGCTCCCCCACGATCTCTCCCCGCTCGAAGCGGAGGCGGTACTCGAAGCCGTCCCGCCAGACCGTCACGTCCATATAGCGGGAGGCGTACTGGGTGGCGCAGGAGCCCAGGCCGTTGAGCCCTAGGGAGAACTCGTAGTTGTCCCCGGATACATTATCATATTTGCCCCCGGCGTAGAGCTCGCAGAAGACCAGCTCCCAGTTGTACTTCTGCTCCTTCTCGTTCCAGTCCACGGGACAGCCCCGGCCCGCGTCCTCCACCTCCACGCTGTGGTCCAGGAAGCGGGTGACGGTGATGAACCTGCCGTGGCCCTCCCGGGCCTCGTCGATGGAGTTGGATAAAATCTCGAAGACCGCGTGCTCGCAGCCGTCCAGGCCGTCGGAGCCGAAAATGACGCCGGGACGCTTGCGCACCCGGTCCGCGCCCTTCAGGGCGGAAATGCTGTCGTTGCCGTAATCCTGCTTCTTCGCCATAGTTCCTCCAAAACCGGCTTAGGGGCTGTTTGAAAAATGTCAAAACGCCCCCGGTCCGCCGGGAATCTGTCTTTTTCGTCCCCAGGCACAGCATATAGAGGGGAAAGCCTCAAAAATACCCAGGATTTTGAAACGGTTCGATTATATCACAAGAGCCCCCCGGGTTCAACCCCCTTCCGGACGGCGGGTCCCTTTCCCGCCCTTTCCCGGCCCCAGCCGCCGTTTTTCTGAAAAATGTTACTTTTGTTACTTTTTCATAACGGCTTCGTCACCCCCCGAAACCCCTTCCGGGAACAGAGTTTTGCACATTATCCACAGAGTTGTCCACACCGTTATGTCAACCGTGGATTCCCTGAAAAAATTCCGGTTCCGCCAAGGCAAAATTTCCCGGCGGAATTTCCCTTTTGCAGTTGACAATCCGCCGGGAATCCTGTATGATAACATTAGACGTGATATTAAAAACCACATTATGGGGTGTATTGTATGATTTGCAAAATTGTGAGCGACAGCAGCTGCGACCTGCGGATGAGCGAGTTTAACGGCGGGGAGGGAATCCTTTTCGAGACGGTGCCCCTGCGGCTCCAGGTGGGGGAGCGGGAGTTTATCGACAACGACGCTCTGGAGATCCCCCAGCTCCTGGGGGCCATGTCCCTGGAGAAGACCGCCGCCTCCACCGCCTGCCCCTCTCCCGCGGCCTTCGCCAAATCCTTTGAGGGGGCGGACCGGGTGGTCTGCTTCACCATCTCCGCCAATCTGTCGGGGACCTATAACGCCGCCGTCCTGGGCAAGGACATGATCCTGGAGGAGCGCCCGGAGAAGGAGGTCTGCGTCATCGACTCCAAGGCCACGGCGGGAGCCATGATCCTGCTGATCCGCCGGGCCAAGGAGCTGCTGGAGGCCGGGGGGGACTTTGAGGACATCTGCGCCCAGCTGCGGCTGTATCAGGCGGCCCTGCGGACCTGCTTCACCCTGGAGAACTTCGACAACCTTATCAAAAACGGCCGGATGCGCCCGCTGGTGGGAACTCTGCTCCACTCCTTGGGCATCCACGTCATCGCCGACGCCACCCCCCAGGGCACCATTCATGTGGCAGGCAAGGCCCGGGGGGAGGCCAAGACCTACCAGACCATCACGGCGCTGATGAAGGACAGCAAGGACTGCACCGGGGCCGAGGTTATCATCTGCCACTGTGAGAATCTGCCGGGGGCCATGAAGCTGAAGGAGCAGATTTTAAAGGACCTGCCGGTGAAGAGCGTGGAGCTGTTCCCCTGCCGGGGGCTCACCAGCTTCTACGCCATGGAGAAGGGGCTCATCGTGGGGTACTGAGCCCGCCGGAAGACCCGCTGAATAGAGAAAAGGAAGGACAGACCTGTCCTTCCTTTTTTATATGCCGCTGGTGGGGTGCTCTTTCCTCCCCCATAAGAGGGGAGCTGGTGCTCGCCCTGACGGGCGGGGCGGAATGGCAACCAGCGATGGCTGGTGCAATCCCGCCCCGCCCGTCAGGGCGAGTAAAAACTCCGCACATAGTGGCGGAAATCACAACCAATTTCCAGTTTTGTAAATTTTTTCGATTCTTCGGAAATTCTTGTGGCATACCCCCGCCGGGTGTGCTATACTGTACGCTGTAAAATTACGCGGTCCGCCGGAGACGTCCGCTTTCCGGGGCCGAAGGAGGTTTTTTTATGACGAACCGCGTGGTCGTGACCATCTGCGGAGAGGAATACACCTTTGTGGCGGAGGAGTCCCCCTCCTACATGCAGAAGGTGGGCGCTTACGTAGGCGACAAGATGGAAGAGGTTCTGAACAGCACCCGGGTGGGGAAAACCGACGCCGCCGTCCTCACCGCCGCCAACATCGCCGACGAGCTCTTCAAGGCCCAGGCCGCCGCCGAGCAGCTCCGCCGCCAGATCAAGGGCTACCTGGACGAGGCCGGAAAGGCCCAGAGCCAGGTGGGCGAGCTGAAACGGGAAATCGTCCGTCTCCAGCAGCGGCTGGACAACCGGGGCTCCAAGTGAACCGAAGGCCGGAGCTGCTGGCCCCCGCCGGGTCCCCGGAGGCCCTGAAAGCCGCCGTGGAACACGGCGCGGACGCCGTGTATCTGGGCTGGGGGGCCTTCAACGCCCGCCGAGGAGCCCGGAACTTCTCCGACGAGGAGTTCGCCCAGGCCGTGGCCTGGTGCCATGTCCGGGGGGCCCGGGTGTTTCTCACCTTAAATATTCTCCTGACGGACCGGGAGCTCCCCGCCGCCCTGGAAGCCGCCCGGACCGCCTCCCGCCTGGGAGTGGACGCGGTGCTGGTCCAGGACTGGGGACTCTTCGACCTGCTCAGAAAGACTCTGCCGGACCTGCCCCTCCACGCCAGCACTCAGATGAGCGTCTTCACCTCCGGCGGAGCCTGTGAGATTGCCGGGGACGGCTGCGAGCGGGTGGTTATTGCCCGGGAGTGCTCCAAGGAGGAGACGGCGGAGATCTGCCGAAATTGCCCCGCCGAAATTGAGACCTTCGTCCACGGGGCCCTGTGCATGTGCTATTCCGGTCAGTGCGCCATGAGCGCCGTTGTCGGAGGCCGCTCCGGAAACCGGGGACGCTGCGCCCAGCCCTGCCGCCTGCCCTACGGGGTCAACGAGGCGGCGGGAAATCAGCGGCCTCTCAGTTTAAAGGAATCCTGCATGGCGGACCATCTCGGGGAGATGAGCGACATGGGGGTGGCCTGCCTGAAAATCGAAGGGCGAATGAAGTCCCCCGGCTATGTGGCCGCCGTCACCGAAATCTATGCCCGGCTTCTGGACGAGGGCCGTGGGCCCACCCCTCAGGAGCGGGAGACCCTGGAGCGGGCCTTTTCCCGCTCCGGCTTTACCGACGCCTATTGGCGGGGAACAACGGGACCCCAGATGCTGGGCTTCCGTCCGGAGAACGCCGCCCCCGCCGCCGGGGCCGAAACGCCCCGCCGGGAGGAGGGCCGGATCCCCGTCCGCTTTACTTGCCGGGTGGAGGCCGGATCCCCCTGCCTGCTGACGGCGGAGGACGGGGACGGACATTCCGTTTCTGTCTCCGGCCCCCCGCCGGAGGCCGCCCGAAACCGGGCGCTGACGGCGGAGGACCTGGCCGCCCGGCTGGGCAAAACCGGGGGAACCCCCTACCGCTGCGAGCATGTGGAAACGGTTCTGGGCTCCGGCCTGTCCCTCTCCGCCGCCGCGGTAAACGCCCTGCGCCGGGAGGCCCTGGAGGCCCTCAGCGCCGCCCGGTCCCGGCCGCCCCAGCGGCGGGAACTGGACGCGCCGCCCCTGCCGGACGTGGACTGTTCCCAGGCGGAGCCCAGGCTGACCGTCTCCGTGGTCAACGCCGCCCAGCTGACGGGAGGGATTCTGGATTTCCGGCCCGCCCGGGTCTATGTACCCCTGGAGCTGCTGGCGGAGGTTCCCTCCCTGCCGGAGACGGAGGCGGAGTACTGCGCGATTCTGCCCCGGGTCTGGCGGGACCGGGACGAGGAGCAAATCCGCCGCCAACTGGACAAGGCCGGGACGCTGGGCGTCACGGGGCTGCTGCTGGGCAATCTGGGGCACTTCCCCCTGGCCCGGGGCGGCGGCTGGAGGCTCTATGGGGACTACGGGCTGAACGTCTTCAACAGCCGTTCCCTGTTCTGGCTCCGGGAAAAGGGGCTGGAATCCGCCTGCCTCTCCTTTGAACTGCGCTTTTCCCAGATCCGGGACATGAAAAAATTCCTGCCCGCCGAGGCCATCGTCTATGGGCGGCTGCCCCTGATGATCACGGAGAACTGCCTGATCCAAAACAGCGCGGGCTGCCGCTGCGACCGGTTCAATTTCCTGAACGACCGCACCGGCGCGGCCTTCCCTCTCCTCCCCGCTTTCGGGCACCGGACGGAGGTCCAGAACTCCCGTCCCCTCTATCTGGCGGACCGGCCGGAGGTCCAGCGCCTGGGGCTGGCCTACGCCCGTCTTCGCTTCACCACGGAGACGCCGGATGAGTGCGTCCGGATCTGCCGGGCTTATCGGGAGGGCGCCGCTCCGGAGGGAGAATTTACCCGGGGGCTCTATCAGCGGGGCGTGGAGTGATTGCAGATTGTAGTTATTTGTTAAAATTATACAATATTTGATTGCGTGGGTGCAAAGCATGAGAGAAACGAAAGAAATAAAGGTAAAATACTTTGTGGAGGATCTGGAGGAGCTCCGCTGCGTGCCCGGGTCCGACTGGGTGGACCTGCGGGCGGCGGAGGACGTGACAATGAAGGCCGGGGAGTTTCGGCTGATCCCTTTGGGCATTGCCGTGGCCCTGCCGGAGGGGTACGAGGCCCACGTGGCGCCCCGGAGCTCCACCTTTAAGAATTACGGACTTCTGCAGGCCAACTCCATGGGGGTGGTGGACTGCTCCTACCGGGGAGACGGGGACCAGTGGCGCTGGCCCGCCTACGCTACCCGGGACGTGAGTATTCCCAAGAACACCCGGCTTTGCCAGTTCCGCATCGTGGAGAACCAGCCTCCCCTGCTGTTTACCAGGGTGGACCATCTGGACGCTCCCGACCGGGGCGGCTTCGGCTCGACTGGATTTTAAGGAGGACCTATGGCACAAATTGTACTGGCTTCCGGGTCCCCCCGGAGGCGGGAGCTTTTAGAACGTATCGGCGTGACGGACTTCGTGGTCCGGGTACCGGAGGTGGAAGAGTACTTCCCCGAGGGGCTGACGCCGCCGGAGGTGGTGTCCTACATCTCCCGGGAGAAGGCGGAGGCCGCGGCCAAGCTCTGCGGGCCGGAGGATATCGTCATCACCGCCGACACCATGGTCTTCCTGGATGACCGGCGCCTGGGCAAGCCCCGGGACGAACGCCACGCCCTGGAGATGCTCACCGCCCTCCAGGGACGGAAGCACACGGTGTGCACCGGCGTGTCCGTCTGCCGGGGGGCCAAACGCCTGACGGAGAGCGAGTCCACGGACGTGTTCTTTCGCGCCGCCACGGAGGCGGAGCTCCGCCGCTACATCGCCACCGGCGAGCCCATGGACAAGGCCGGGGCCTACGGCGTCCAGGGCCGGGGGGCCCTGCTGGTGGAGCGGCTGGAGGGGGACTTCTTCAACGTCATGGGCCTGCCGGTGCTGCGCCTTGCCAGAATGCTGGAGCGGTTCGGCGTCTCTCTGCTGTGACCCCCCCTCCTCTTATCTTCGACCTGATATAGGTGATCGGATTGAAAAATTTCCTGAAACAGCACGGGCTCTGGGTGCTCTTCGCCGCCGCCGTTTTGTCGGTCGCCATGGCGGTGATGTCGGTGCTCAGCGCCAATTCCTCCCCGCTGGAAAACCTGACGGGCATTCTCGTCTCTCCCTTCCGGGCGGGCTACACGGCGGTGGCCAACTGGTTCAACGACCTGCAGAATTACTACAAGGACACCACGGATCTCCAGGCGGAAAACGCCGCCCTCCGCCAGCAGATCGCCCAGATGGAGGAGACCATCCGCCAGGCCAAGGCGGACGTGGAGGAGAACGCCAAGCTCCGGGAGCTTCTGAACTTGACGCGGAAGCGCCGGGACCTGACGGACTTCGAGGCCTGCATGATTACGGAGCACGCCGTCACCAACTGGACCTCCTCCCTGACGCTGAACAAGGGGACCTCCCTGGGCATCAAGGCGGGGGACTGCGTGATTGACGAGTGCGGGAACCTGGTGGGCGTCGTCTCCCAGGCGGGGACCAACTGGTCCACAGTGCTGACCCTGGTGGACACGGACACGTCCCTGGGCGCTCAGATCTTTCGGACCAAGGACCTGGGCGTGGCCCAGGGGGACTTTTCCCTGATGGGGGAAAACCGCCTGCGGCTGGACTATCTGCCCACGGACTGCGCCCTCCTGGCCGGGGACATTGTGGTGACCTCCGGTCTGAACGGCTACTACCCCTCCGGTCTGGTGATCGGCTCCGTAGAGGAGGTCCAGGTGGACGACTCCGGCGCGGCCTCTTTCGCCATTCTGGTCCCTGAGGCGGACTTCGACGCCCTGACGGAGGTCTTTGTGGTCAAATCCTTTGAGATCGTCACTTGACGCCGCCGGGAGGACCTTATGATAGCCAGAAACGAAACCATCTATAAATGGGCTCTGTACGCCGCCGCCACGGCCCTCTGCCTCCTGGTGCAGGGGAGCTTTCTCCAGCGGCTGGAATTCTGGGGAGTCATTCCCTTTATCTACCCCCTTTTGGCGGCCGTTCCCGCTACCTATGAAGGGCCCCTGGCCGGGACCATCTTCTCCCTGTGCGTAGGGCTGGTCTCCGACCTGCTGCTGCCGGGACCCGTCCCCTGTCTCTACACCCTGATTTTCCCCCTGGCGGGCCTCTGCGCCGGGCTGCTGGCCCAGAGCTGGCTTCCCGCCGGGTTCCTCTGCTCCTTTGTCTCCGCCGCCGCCGCCTTCCTGCTCCACGGGGGCTTCCGCTGCCTGATTCTCTGGATGCGGGGTTCCGCCGCCTGGGAGGCCGGAGCCCTGGTCATGGTCCGGGAGTTCTGTGTGGCCGTTCCCTTCATCATTCCTCTGACCCTGCTCTACCGCGCCGTCTATCGAAGGACCCGCTTCGACGGCTGACAATAGAAAGGCACCCTATGGACCGCAAGGAAATGCAAAATACCCGGCTCTACCTGCTGGCCGCCCTGCTGGTGCTGGCATTGACCGCCTACCTCTTCGTGCTCTACGACGTGCAGATTATCCACCACGATGAGTACGCCGCCCAGGCCGTCCGCTCCATCGTCCGTTCGGAGAAGGTGGAGGCCTCCCGGGGCATCATCACCGACCGCAACGGCAGGCCCCTGGTCTCCAACCGCTCCACCTACGACCTGACCTTTGACGCGGACCTCCTCCCTCCCAACGCCGACAGCAACGAGGCCATCCTGCGGCTGGTCCAGCTCTGCCAACAGGAGGGCGTGGCCTGGAACGACAATTTGCCCATCTCCCGGCTGACTCCCTACTATTACACCGTGGACCAGATGGACAAACAACAGCAAAAGCTCTTCCTGGCCTACCTCAAAACCCTCAAGCCCTGCGCCGAGGCTTTGGGGGAATACCTCCTCCGCCACCCGGAGGCGGTCTCCACTCCGGAGCCGGAGCCGGAAGAGGGCCAGGAGGTCACTCCCGCAGAGGAGCTCTCCCCCAAGAAGCGGGCCCAGGCCCTGTTGGACCGCCTGGTCCCCGCCGATTTGACGGAGGATCTGCTGATGGACGCCGGAGTCACCCCCGCCCAGCTCATCGGCGCCATGCGGGGGGAGCTGGACATCCCCGAGGAGTATACCATGACCCAGGCCCGGATGGTGCTGGGGGTCCAGTACGAACTGTCCG
The DNA here is from genome assembly GCA_947244595.1 of uncultured Oscillibacter sp. Lineage (GTDB taxonomy): Bacteria > Bacillota > Clostridia > Oscillospirales > Oscillospiraceae > Oscillibacter. The sequence continues at coordinate 7,856 of CAMXKT010000032.1, forward strand.
TCCGGAAGCTGGACAACTACGCCGCCTACGTCCTGGCCCAGGACATCGACACCCCTTTCATCTCCCTTCTCAGCGACGGGAACTACGCCGGGGCCAAGGTGACCCTCTCCTCCGTCCGGGAGTATGAGACTACCTATGCCGCTCATATCCTGGGCTACGTGGGAAAGATCGGCATTGAGGACGACTACCCCTCCCTAAAGGAAAAGGGCTATGACTACGACGATCTCATCGGCAAGGAGGGAACGGAGCTGGCCTTCGAGGACTATCTCAAGGGCCAGGACGGCCGCCGGGTGGTGGCCACCAACGACGAGGGCAAGGTCACCGGGGAATTCTACTCCACGGAGCCCGTTCCCGGAAACATCGTGGAGCTGACCATCGACCTGGACTTCCAGGCCCAGGTGGAGGACTGCTTGGCGGAGACCGTCACCCGTCTCAACGCCGACGGCGACGAGAAGCGGGGCGCGGGAGCGGCGGTGGTCCGGGTGGGCACCGGCGAGGTGCTGGCCCTGGCCTCCTATCCCTCCTACGACCTCTCCACCTGGCGGGAGGACTTCGCCCAGCTCAACGCCGACCCCCGCACCCCCATGTACAACCGGGCCGCCATGAACGGCTATCCCCCGGGCTCTACCCTGAAGCCCTTTACCGCCATGGCGGGCCTTCTCAGCGGGAAGATCACCCTGACGGAAAAGATCCGGGACACCGGCAAATGGGTCTATCCCAAGGATGAAAACAGCTACAGCTTTTGCTGGAAGCACTCCGGCCATGGCCTCTTAAACGTCACCGGGGCCATCACCAACTCCTGCAACTACTTCTTCTCGGAGCTGGGCTACCGGATGCAGATGGACGGCCTGCGGGAATACCTGGTTCAGTTCGGCCTGGGGGAAAAGACGGGCATCGAAATTCCCGAGACCGCCGGTCTCCTGCCTGAGAACCCCCAGGGCCAGGACCAGGCCCCCTGGGCGGCCTACGGCCAGGGCAGCCAGCTCTACTCCCCTCTCCAGCTGGCCAACTACATCGCCACCCTGGTCTCCGGCGGGAAGCACTGCCAGGCCCACCTTTTAAAAGCCGCCAAGGCCTATGACAACTCCGAGGTCATCGCCCTGGGAAACACGGAGCCCCTGAATGAAATCGACATCAGCGACGAAAATCTGAACGCGGTCAAGCTGGGCATGAAGGGCCTGGTGGACGGCACGCTGTCCCCCTACTTCCGGAACTGCGTGGTCTCCGCCGGAGCCAAGACCGGCACCTCCCAGGTCAAGGCCGACACGAAAAACCACGGTGTCTTTGTCTGCTTCGCCCCCTATGACGACCCGCAGATCGCCGTGGCCATCGCCATCGAGCGGGCGGACGCCGGCGCGGCCCTGGCCTCCACGGCGGTGAATATCCTGAACGCCTACTTCACCCCCTCCGAGAACGCCGCCGCCGTCACGGGGGAGAATCAGCTGCTGCCGTGATGGAAAAACAGGAGGGGGCGGAGCCCCTCCCCTACGCTTCCTCTATTGATGGACCGCCATGTAGGGGGTGGGCTCTGTCCCGCCCCGTCCCCCATTGTTTCACGTGAAACATCCTCTTTTCTCCGCGCATCCGGGCCGGGTCCCTCCCGGCCTTTTTCCCCTCAAAAGCAGGCAGTAAAAAACTGTCATTTCCTGGAACCCCTTATTTTAACAAACAAGGAGTTTTGTCCCATGAACACCGTCTTTGACTCCCGCGACCCCCGGTGCAAGCAGCCCTATGGCGCGCTCCTCTGCGGGAAGGAGTGGTCCCTCACCTGCCGCCCTCTGGCCAGCGAGGGCTTCACCCACTGTTCCGTCGTCATTCACCGGGAATTCGCCAACCACCAGATGGAGGCGGAAATGCCCTTCACCGGCTTTCAGGAGGACCGGGCCGTCTTCTCCATCTCCCTCATCCCCTTCCAGGCGCCGGAGCTGGTGTGGTACTGGTTCCGCTTCTGGCGGGACGACGGCACCGGCTGTCTCCTGGACAAGACCGGCTACCGCAGCGAGGGGGACCCCATCGCCTGGCAGCTCACCGTCTACGAGGAGAGCCGCACCCCTACTTGGTTCGGCGAGGGCGTGACCTATCAGATCTTCCCGGACCGGTACTGCCGCCTGGACCTCCCGGACCCGGCGGGGCTCATCGGGGACCGCTGGGTCCATGAGGACTGGAGCGATCCCCCCGCCTGGAGGCCCGAGGACGGCGAGGTGAAAAACCGGGACTTCTTCGGCGGATCCTTGGCTGGGGTGGCCGCCCATCTGGATGATCTGGCGGCCCTGGGGGTCACCACCCTCTACTTCTGCCCCATTTTTGAGTCCGCCTCCAACCACCGCTACAACACGGCGGACTACACGAAGATCGACCCCATGCTGGGCACGGAGGAGGACTTCCGGCAGCTCTGCGCCAAGGCCAGGGAGAAGGGCATCCGGATTCTGCTGGACGGGGTCTTCAACCACACCGGCTCCCAGAGCGTCTACTTTAACGCCGACGGCTTTTATCCCACCCTGGGCGCGGCCCAGAGCCGGGAAAGCCCCTACTACGACTGGTTCCAGTTCAGCGACTGGCCCGGGTCCTACGACGCCTGGTGGGGCATCAGCACCCTGCCCAACGTTCGGGAGAACTGCCCGGACTACGTGGACTATATCATCACCGGCGAGAACTCCATCGTAAAGCGCTGGCTCCGGGCCGGGGCCTCCGGCTGGCGGCTGGACGTAGCCGACGAGCTCCCCGACGAGTTCATCGAGCAGCTCCGTTCCGCCGTGGAGGAGACGGACCCGGACGCCGTGGTCATCGGCGAGGTCTGGGAGGACGCCAGCAACAAGATCTCCTACTCCCGCCGCCGGAAGTACTTCCAGGGCCGGGAGCTCCACGGAGTGATGAACTACCCCTTCCGCACCGCCCTGTTGAACTACCTGCTGGACGGCCCCGCCGAGGACTTCAAGGAGGCCATGGAGACCATTCGGGAGAACTACCCCCCCGCCGCCTTCCGCTCCGCCATGAACTTCCTGGGCACCCACGACACGCCCCGGGTCCTGACCGTGTTGGGAGGCGTCCCCCTCCCCGAGGGCCGGGACGCCCAGTCCACCTTCCGCCTCTCCCCCGTCCAGCGGGAAGCAGGGCTGGAACGGCTCCACGTGGCGGCGGCCATTCTCTTCACCTTCCCCGGCTCCCCCATGATCTACTACGGCGACGAGACCGGCATGGAGGGCGCGGCGGATCCCTTCAACCGCCGGACCTATCCCTGGGGGCATGAGGATCGGGCCCTCCTGGACTGGTTCCGCTGGCTGGGGCAGCTCCGAAAAGACCGGTCCTCTCTCCGCCGGGGCGAGCTCCGCTGGCTGGCGGCGGAAGGGCCCCTGCTGGCCTACGCCCGGGAGACCTTTGACGAGGCCACCGTCACCCTGGTGAACGCCGGGCCGGAGGAGCGGACCGTCTCCCTGCCGGGAGAAGGCTTCCGGGACCTGCGCACCGGGGAGGCCGTTCCCGGCGAGGAAGCTTCCGTCCCCCCCTACTGCGCCCGTCTTTTAGGCCGGGGCTGAAAATTTCCACAAAACTGTTTCACGTGAAACGCCAAGGGCCCGCCGGAGACGGCGGGCCCTTGCACGTTTCACGTGAAACTTTCCACATCTCCCGCCAATTTTTCTGAAAATTGTGGGTTTTGACCTTGCAAGGCCGGGACGGGCTTGTTATAATAAAATTTCGATAGAAAGTAGGTGTTCTTGTGGCGAAAATCATCGCTGTTGTGAATCAAAAGGGCGGCGTGGGGAAAACCACTACCTGTGTGAACTTGGCCGCCGCTTTGACGGAGGCGGGGAAAAAGATCCTCCTCTGTGACTTCGATCCCCAGGCCAACGCCACCTCCGGCATGGGCGTGGACAAGACCGTCTCCAAGGGGATTTACTCCGCCGTCATCGGAGAATTGCCCGCCGCCGAGGCGGTGTCCCACACCCGTTACGGGGACGTGCTCCCCTCCAACAAGGCTCTTGCCGGGGCGGGTGTGGAGCTCATCGGCATGGAGCGCCGGGAATTTTTGCTGAAGGACGCTCTGGAGCCCCTGCGGGAGGCCTACGACGTCATCCTCATTGACTGCCCGCCGTCTCTGGAGCTGCTGACCCTGAACGCCCTGTGCGCGGCGGACTCCATCCTGGTGCCCGTGCAGTGCGAGTACTTCGCTCTGGAAGGCCTCTCCGATCTCATGAACACCGTCCGGCTGGTCCGGCGGTCTCTGAATCCCTCCCTGGAGCTGGAAGGGGTGCTCCTCACCATGTTCGACGGGCGGACAAACCTGTCCCTCCAGGTGGCGGAGGAGGTCAAGCACTACTTCCCCGGCAAGGTCTACGCCTCCGTCATCCCCCGAAACATCCGGCTCAGCGAGGCTCCCAGTCACGGCAAGCCCATCAGCGCCTACGACCGGGCCTCCCGGGGAGCCGACGCCTACGCGGCCTTCGCCAGTGAGTTCTTGAAATAAACTGCCTCTATAGAAAGGAGTGTCCCTTTATGGCAACGAAAAAGCCCTCCGGCCTGGGCCGGGGGCTGGGCGCGCTGCTGGGCGACGACGTACTAAAGCCCGAGGCGGCGGGGAATCTGTATCTGCCCATTTCCCAGGTGGAGAGCTGTTCCTCCCAGCCCCGGAAGCTCTTTGACGAAGACGCGCTGGCAGAGCTGGCGGACTCCATCCGGGAGCACGGGGTCATCCAGCCCCTGACGGTGCGGAAACTGTCCTCCGGCTATTACCAGATCATCGCCGGGGAGCGCCGCTGGCGGGCCGCCCGGCTGGCGGGCCTCACCGAGGTCCCCGCCGTGGTCATTGAAGCCGACGACCAGAAGGCGGCGGAACTGGCCTTGGTGGAGAACCTCCAGCGGGAGGACCTGAACCCCATGGAGGAGGCCGCAGGCTACCAATCGCTGGTCCAGACCTACCACATGACCCAAGAGGAGGCGGCCCAGCGGGTGGGCAAGTCCCGCAGCGCCGTGGCCAACGCCATGCGCCTGCTGGGTCTCCAGCCTCCGGTCCGGAAGCTGGTGGAGGAGGGATCCCTCTCCGCCGGGCACGCCCGGGCCCTGCTTCCCCTCTCCCCCGCCCTGCAGACCAAGGCGGCGGAGACCGTCGTCCAAAGCCAGCTCTCCGTCCGGCAGACGGAGGCCCTGGCCAAGAAACTGCTCACCGAGCCCAAGGAGGAGCCGGAACTGCCGGAGCCCCCGAAAGAGGTGGACTACGCCGCCGAGGCGCAGCGCTCCCTGGCCTCCCGCTTGGGCCGGGGCGTGAAAATCGTCACGGGCCGGAAAAAGGGCCGGATTGAGCTGGAGTACTACGGCTTGGACGACCTGAACGACCTGTTGGAGGCCCTGGCCCTCCTGAAAACCAACCGGAAAGGACCGGAGGCATGAAACTGGTAAAACGAAGCGACGGCGGCCCCGTGGAACCGGAGGAGAACACCGGGAAAAAGCCCGTGGTCCTCTATATCATGATCCTGTTCATCGTGGCCTTTTTGCTGATGGCCTGGTCCTTCGCCTCCCACCAGCGGAGCAACACGGAGGCCCTGGGGAAGCTCCAGAGCTCCGTCACCGCCATGCAGGGAGTTCAGGACCGGATGCTGAACCTCCAAGACGAGCTGGAAGCGGCCCAGGCCCGCATTGACGAGCTGGAGCGGCAGGCCGAGCTGCGGGACAGCGAGATGGAAGCCTATCAGCGGCAGTACCAGGCCCTGGCGAGCCTCAACTCCCTGGAGCGGCTTTACCGCCAGGAAAACCTGGAGGGCTGCCGGAAGATCATTGACAGCATGGAGGCGGAAGACCTGGCAGTCTGCCTCAGCGATAACCTCCCCCTCTCCGAACAGGAGCTGGGCCTCACCGTCTCCGCCTGGGAGCGCTATCACCAGCTAAAAGAGGCCGTGGAAGCCCGGGAGGCGGAGGCGGCGGAGCCGCCGGAGGCAGACAGCGCCGCGTCCTGACAGGGCCGAAAGGCCGACGAACAAAAAAGGAGCGCCTATGAACCGGCTGAAAGCCCACTGGAAGCCCCTGGCGCTGCTGCTGGCCCTGATTCTGTGGGCAGCGTGGTATTCCCGCCCCGTGAACATCTACGGCCTGGCCCCTAAAACCAGGGAGCCGGACATGATGGACTTCGTCCTGTCCGACCTGGGGGAGAACCATAAAGACTACCCCATCAAGAACATCACCCCAGAGGACCCGGAGTGGGACGCGGCCCTGGAAGCGGTGGAGTCCCTCCGCTTCCGCCGTCCGCCGTGGAACGCCGTCTTGCAGTTCATACCGGAACGGACCACCACTGGCCGCGTCACTCACGACGGGGACCTCCATATCATGTTCTATCTGGCCAGACAAACCAAGGGCAGCATTCAGGTGCAGTTTTTCATTGACGAGTGGATGTATCACTCCCCCCACTCCAGCCGGAATCTCACCCTCTGGGTGGAGGATTCCCGGCAAGCCGGAGAGACCCTGGCGGCGGCGTTCCGCCCGCTGTTGGAGGCTGATTAAGAGAAGGGGCGCAGATTTTACCCCACCACCAGGTTAGCGGCAGCGAGGAGGGCCGGACAGTCCATGCATCGACCACCCAACCCCCGCCCGCACTACGCCGCGGGCAGAAGACATGCGTATCAAACAGTCCATACCGAGCCGCGCCCCCGTTTTCTCTCTTCCACCGTGCACGGCGCATTCTCTCTTTTCGCAAAAGAGAGAATGGGGGGTGCAAATGGACCAGCCCTCAAAGGGCTGTTGACTCCCGTTTCACGTGAAACACCCAATAGAGTTCTATTTTATTATAAAAGTTTAATTTAAACGAAAGAAGGAAATCATCATGCTTGACATCCGCTTTATCCGGGAGAACCCCGAGGCCGTCAAGGAGAACATCAAGAAGAAATTCCAGGACGATAAGCTCCCCCTGGTGGACGAGGTCATCGACCTGGACGCTCGCCGCCGGGCGGCCATCGCCGAGGCGGACCAGCTCCGCTCCAACCGGAACACCCTTTCCAAGCAGATCGGCATGCTCATGGGCCAGGCCAAGAAGGACCCCGCCAAGCTCCAGGAGGCCGAGGCCGTCAAGGCCCAGGTGAAGGAGCAGGCGGACCGTCTGGCGGAGCTGGAGAAACAGGAAAACGAGCTGGAGGCGGAGCTCCACAAGCGGATGCTGCTGATCCCCCAGATCATCGACCCCTCCGTCCCCATCGGAAAGGACGACAGCGAGAACGTGGAGGTCCAGCGCTTCGGCGAGGCGAAAACCCCCGATTTCCCCATCCCCTATCACACGGAGATCATGGAGTCCTTCGGCGGCATCGACCTGGATGCGGCGGGCCGGGTCTCCGGCAACGGCTTTTACTATCTCCTGGGCGACATCGCCCGGCTCCATGAAGCCGTGCTGGCCTATGGCCGGGACTTCATGATCGGCAAGGGCTTCACCTATTGTATCCCCCCCTTCATGATCCATGGAAACGTGGTGGAAGGCGTGATGTCCCAGACGGACATGGACGGCATGATGTATAAGATCGAGGGAGAGGACCTGTACCTGATCGGCACCAGCGAACATTCCATGATCGGCCGGTTCATTGACCAGATCGTTCCCAGCGAGAAGCTGCCCCAGACCCTGACCTCCTACTCCCCCTGCTTCCGGAAGGAGAAGGGCGCCCATGGCATCGAGGAACGAGGCGTGTACCGTATCCACCAGTTTGAGAAGCAGGAGATGATCGTGGTCTGCAAGCCCGAGGAATCCCCCATGTGGTATGAGAAGCTGTGGCAGTTCTCCGTGGAGCTGTTCCGGTCCCTGGATATCCCCGTCCGGCAGCTGGAGTGCTGCTCCGGCGACCTGGCGGACCTGAAGGTGAAGTCCTGCGACATTGAGGCCTGGTCTCCCCGGCAGCAGAAGTACTTCGAGGTCTGCTCCTGCTCCAACCTGGGCGACGCCCAGGCCCGCCGCCTCCGCATCCGCTACAAGGACGAGAGCGGCAAGACCCAGCTCTGCCACACCCTCAACAACACCTGCGTGGCTCCGCCCCGGATGCTGATCGCCTTCCTGGAGAACAACCTCCAGGCCGACGGCACGGTCGTAATCCCCGAAGTCCTCCGGCCCTACATGGGCGGCACCGAAAAGCTGGTCCCCCAGAAGTAAGGCCCCTCGTTACCATGCACAAATCCAACACAAATACCGGAGTATAGAGCGAGATAAAGCTTTTTTGCCTACTTTTTTCCCGAAAAAAGTAGGGCGACCGGTTTGGAGACGATAGAAAGGACTTCCACGATGAAACGTATTCTCGGAATCATTTTAACGGCTGTATTCCTGTCTGCGCTCTCAATCCCTTGTGGCGCAACGGGTA
>CAMXKT010000033.1 GCA_947244595.1 uncultured Oscillibacter sp.
TCCAGCTTCATCGTGGTCTACCGCTGGTCCGGTCCCACTGAGGAGCAGCGCCAGCACGCCGTGGCCAACTGGAAGCGGATGATCCAGATCGCCGTGGACATGGGCGTTCCCGTCATCAACACGGAGTTTTCCGGGGACCCCAACCAGCAGGAGATCTGCAACGGCATGTTCTTCCGCTCCATGGAGGAGCTGCTGCCCATCATCGAGCGGGAGGGTCTCCGGGTGGAAATCCAGTCCCACCCCTATGACTTCTGCGAGCTGAACGATGAGACCTGCGACATCGTGAAGTCCTTCCGGTCCAAGAACCTGGGCTACGTGTACTCCGCCTCCCACGGCTTCTTCTATGACCAGGGCAAGGGTGATGTACGCCATATGCTGAAATACGCCGGCGACGAGCTGACCCACGTGCTTCTCGCCGACACCTGGAACCAGACCAAGGACTGCCGCTACATCCTGAATCCCCCCTGGCTGAACGCCAGAGGCCGGGTGGACGTGACCATCCACCAGCACACGGCCATGGGCGAGGGCGAAGTGGACTTCGACGGCATCTTCGAGACCCTGCGGGAGATGGACTTTGCAAACAAGCAGATGAAACCCGACGCGCCGAAGGTGGGCGGAGACAACATCATCTGTGTGAGCTACTTCGGCTTCCCGGAGAAGATGGATCAGCAGGCCCCCGAGGCCCTGGAGCGCATTCAGAGCGAGCTTTTGAGCAAGTAAACAGGGAACTGTTTACCATACTTCTTTTCTATGCGAGACGCCCAATCGGAAGTTCCCGGCTGGGCGTTTCGCAAAATATCAATCGAATTATGATGAGTTAAAGGAGAACTGCCATTATGAAAATTGGATTTAACGAAGGCTGCAACCGCTTCTGCGAGAACCACTCCGTGCTGGAGGATCTGGCCCTGTGCGAGAAATACGGCTTTGACTATATCGACGTCCAGTCTGAGTGCCTGGACCGGGAGCTGGCCGCCGGGAAGTACACCCTGGAGCAGCTGGGGGACTTCTTCAAGAGCCACAAGCTGAAAATGCTGTCCTACAACGCCTTGATTTTCTTCAACATGAAGCAGACCCAGGAGGAGAAGGACGCCGTGATGGCTCAGCTGGACGAGATCATCCGCCGCTGCCAGATACTGGACTGCAAGATGATTGTGGTGGTGCCTAGCATGGACCTGACGGTCCAGGCCACCGTGGACGAGATCAAGGCCGACGCCGTGGCCGTCCTCAAGGAGATGGTCAAAAAGGTGGAGCCCCACGGCATCAAGCTCTCCCTGGAGTTCTGCGGCGCGCCCACCATGTCCATCAACCGCTTTGAGTATGCCTACGCCATTGTAGAGGAGGTCAACTCTCCCCTGGTGGGCGTGACGCTGGACCAGTTCCACTTCAACGCCATGGCCTCCGGCTGGGATGCCCTGGAGAAAGCCGACGGCAAAAAGATTTTCGTTTGGCACCTGAACGGCACGGAGAACATGCCCTGCGGAGCCGCCTACAACAACGACGAAAAGCGCCTCTGGCCCGGCGAGCCCGGCGACCGCCTGGACCACAAGCGCTTCGCGGACACGCTGAAAAAGATCGGCTTCGACGGGGATGTGTGCACCATCGAGGTCTTCCGGCCCGACTACTACAAGCTCTCCAGCGAGGAAAACATCAAGAAGGCTGCGGAAGTTACTCGGGCCCATGTGGAGAAGTATTGGTAAAACTGCATTAGGTTAAGGGACTATAGAAATTTGTTTATATTGTACATAATATTGCCATATATTATGTTCATATCAGACAAATAAAAATTCGTTTTGCCGGGAGAAACCGTGACTTTATCTCTGGACTTCTTTCGAAAAAGTGTTATTCTATGAGTACACTCAAGGAAAGGAAAGAAGTGAATCTTATGTTTCGCAAGCTGTTTCAGGGATTGGTTGACTTACACTACGGCGAGCTGAGCCGCATGAAACGGGAGCTGAAATCCGCGGAGAAAAAGAGCAGGTAAGGACTTCCCGGAAAATAGAATGTGCGCCGGAGATCTGGCGCGCCTGATTGAAAGAAGGCGGGACCTGCTGCGGGAGCGGCGGGTCCTGCCTTTATGGCTGCCATCTTGTCTGAGGAGAGAGAGGACGTGGCCATTGCTGTTTCAGTGAAACAGCAATGGGCGTATTTTGATGAAACAATAGAAACATGATGTTTCATACGTTTCAATATGTGTTTCACTTTGACCTAAACACGAATCACGCTGTAGCATTTAAACGGAAGTTTCCCTGAATATAAGAGCGCCTTTGGTACTTTTTCCCTGGTGACTTTGCTCAAATCTTCACAATTGATTCACACACAATTCACAAAAAGCGGTGCGATCTTGGCTGGATGATACATAGGTTTCAATTTTGGCATGGATTTTGCTTAATAATTCGCCGAAACAAGTTCGCGGAAATCAAATGGATTTCGCGGATAAAGAGATGAGTTGTGGAGGTATGATTTATGAGTGAAAAGCCTATCCTCGGCGTCCTTCTGGGCAACTCCGCCGGCGTCGGCCCGGAGCTGGTGGCCATGCTGGCCGTGAAGGATTACTACAAGGACTACTGCCGCCCCGTCATCATCGGAGATCTGCGCATGTTCGAACATGGGCTGAAGGTTGTGGGCGGCGACGTGCCCCACTATGTGGTCAGCGACCTCAGCGAGTGCGACTGGTCCAAGGGCTTCCCCGTGCTGGACTTGAAGGACCAGGACCCGGCCCAGGTGGTCTACGGCGAGGCCAACGCCTACTGCGGGGCCAGCGACCTCAAACAGCTGGACACGGGCATCGAGCTCTGCAAGGCCGGAAAGATTGAGGGCTTCGTCTTCGGACCCTTCCACAAGGGCGCCATGAAGATGGCGGGGCTCCACGACGAGAGCGAGCACACCTATCTGGCCCACGCGTTCAACCTCACCACCCCCTTCTGTGAGGTCAACATGATGGACGACCTCATGACCGTCCGGACCACCAGCCATGTGCCCATCAGCGAAGTGAGCTCCATTATCAACGAGACCACCCTCCGGGAGGCCATCGAGCTGGGCGAGATCACCGGCGAGAGCCTGGGCCACAAGCCTCGCATCGCCGTGGCGGCCCTGAACCCTCACTGCGGCGAGTTCGGTCTGTGCGGCCGGGAGGAAGTGGACATCATCGAGCCCACCATTAAAAAGGTGGTGGAGGAGACCGGCTGGAATGTCACCGGCCCCTATTCCGCCGACACCCTCTTCATCTCCGCCTTGAAGGGCGACTTCGACGTGGTGGTCACCATGTACCACGACCAGGGCCAAATCGCCCTAAAACTGGTGGGCTTCCAGCGCTGCATCACGGTGGCGGGCGGCCAGCCCTATCCCATTGCCACCTGCGCCCACGGCACCGCCTTTGACAAGGTGGGCAAAGCCAGTGTCACCACCGATTCCTTCGAGCGCGCCGTCCGCACCACCGCCAAGATGGCCCTGGCGAAGCGCGAGAAGATCTCCGGCTGAGGCCGTTGAAAGGAGAGGAATCTGCTTTGGAGAAGAAAAGATTCAATCTGCGGACCGTCATTCCTTTGGCAACCATCGTGTTTTCCCTGATCTTCATCATCGTGGGTTTGAAGGACTACGGCTTCTGGAAGGGACAGCCCACCCCGGGCTTTTTCCCCATCATCATTGCCACGGTGCTGCTGATCTCCAGCGTCGCCTGCTTTTTCCAGGTTGCCAAGGACAAGGACAGCGAGGCGGTCCATTACAACCGCAATGAGCTGATGGTCATGCTGGGCGCGGCGGCCATCATCCTCTGCACCTTCATCATCGGGCTGGTGCCCAGCTGCCTCATCTACATCTTCCTCTGGCTGAAATTCGTAGAGCACGCCTCCTGGAAGGTCATCGTGATCATCGAGCTCATTATGGCCGCCATCATCCTGGGCGTCTTCACCTTCTGGCTCCAGATCCGCTTCCCCATGGGTCTGCTGCTGGACATGATTCTGTAAAAGGAGGGACGTTGGAATATGGGAAACTTTGCGTCTCTGCTTGCCGGTTTCCAGGTGGCACTGGCCCCTGAGAATATCGGCGTGTGCTTACTGGGCGCCATTCTGGGCCTGGTGGTGGGCGCCATGCCCGGCATCGGCTCTCTGGCGGGCTGCGCGCTGCTGCTGCCCCTGACCTACAAGTTCAACCCCACCACCGCCATCATCATGCTGGGCGCGTTGTACTACGCCAATATGTACGGCGGTTCCTTCAGCGCCATCCTGCTGAACATCCCCGGCGACTCCCCGGCCATCACCACCGCTCTGGACGGCTATCCCATGGCCCGGAAGGGCCGCCCCGGCCAGGCGCTGATGACCGCCAACCTGGCCAGCTTCATCGGCGGCACCATCGGCATCCTGATCCTGACCCTCACCGCCTCGGGCCTGGCCACCGTGGGATTGATGTTCGGCTACGCCGAGATGACCATCATCCTGCTGATCGCCATGACCTCCATCAGCTGGCTGATCGGGGAGAACCCCATCAAGGGCATCGTCATCACCATGCTGGGTATCTTGGTGGCCTCCATCGGCATGGACACCCTGTCCGGCGCGCCCCGGTATGAGTTCGGCAACATGTACCTGCTGGGCGGCATCCCCTTCACCCCCTTCATCATCGGCTGCGTAGGCTTTGCCCAGGTCATCAAGCTCATCAACGAGCGGGAAGCCGACGAGAAAAAGCGGGCCAGCGACGACAGCAAGCAAAAGCTCTCCATCAAGGACTCCATGCTCAAAGGGCACGACTTTAAGCGCATGCTGCCCCCGACCCTCCGCTCCGGCGTGATGGGCACCTTCGTGGGCGTGCTCCCCGGCTCCGGCGCGACCACCGGCTCCATGGTGGGCTACGCCATCCAGAAGAAATTCAAGAGCGAGGAACCCATGGGCACCGGCGCCATCGAGGGCATCGCGGCCTCTGAGGCGGCCAACAACGCGGCGGCGGCGGGCGCTTTCGCCCCCCTGCTGGCTCTGGGCATCCCGGGCTCCGGCACCGGCGCGGTGCTGCTGGGCGGATTGATGATGTGGGGATTGAACCCCGGCCCGCTGCTGTTCGACACGAACCCCGACTTCTGCTGGGGCCTGATCTCCTCCATGTACGTGGCCAACATCTTCACCCTGCTGGTGGCCATCCTGGTGATCCCGTTCCTGATCAAGATCCTCAGCGTCCCCGTAAAGTACATGATCCCCATCATTACCTGCGTGTGCATCGTGGGCGCTTACTCCACCTCTAACTCCATGTACGGCGTCATCGTCATGTTCGTCTCCGGCATCGTGGGTTACCTGCTGGACAAGAACGGCTTCCCCACGGCTCCGATGCTGCTGGCTTTCGTGCTGGCTCCCATGCTGGAGCAGAACATGCGCAAGGCCTTCATCGCCTCCCAGGGCGGGCTGGGCATTTTCGTGGACTCCCCCCTGAAGCTGGTGCTTCTGGCGGTGTTCCTGGTGCTGATCCTGACCCCGACGGTCAAGGCCGTCCGCAAAAAGCTGGGCGCGAAGGAGAAAACCAAGGTCTGACGCCCCGAATTTGTTTGATTTCCAAATCCAATGGAAATATAATTGAAAAGAAGGAGACTACTCACCATGAAAAAACTGATGGCTCTGACTCTTGCGGCCCTGATGCTCCTGGCCCTGACCGCCTGCGGCGGCGGCTCCGGCGGCGGAAAGTCCGGCGGCGACTCCGGCCCCTTCACCCCCACCAAGACCGTTACCTGGACCTGCACCTCCTCCGCCGGCGGCGGCTCCGACATCTTCTCCCGGAAGATCAGCGAGATCATGACCAACGAGGGACTGGTAAACGGCCAGACCATCGTGGTCTCCAATGAGACCGACGGCGCGGGCGAAATCGGCCGGAACAAAATCGCCACCATGAAGGCGGGCGACGCGGACTACAACCTGCTGACCTTCAACTCCGGCGACCTGATGCCCATGGTTCAGAACACCAAGAACCGGGCGGCCAACTTCCGCATCCTGGCCATCATGGCCGTGGATAAGCAGCTGCTCTTCTCCTGCCCCGGCTCCGACTCCAAAACCGACTATGCCAAGGCCGGCGGAGACCAGAATGACTTCGCGGCGGCCATCGAAGCCGCGAAAAACGGGACCTTTGTGGTCATCGGCGGCTCCAAGGGAGACGACATCACCACCTATAACAAGCTCTTGGCCGAGGTGGGCCTGACCGAGGCCCAGATGAGCTACATCACCTACGACTCCACCGGAGACGCCATCACGGCGGCCCTGGGCGGCAACGTGGACTTTGTCATCTCCAAGCCCGCCGCCGCCTCCCAGTATGTGGAGTCCGGCGACCTGAACCCCGTCCTGGCCCTGGCCACCGAGCGCTACAGCGGCAACCTGGCCGACGCTCCCACCCTGTCCGAGATCGGCGACTATGAGAACGTGGAAGTCCCCGTGTGGCGCGGCGTGGCCGCCCCCGCCTCCATGAGCGACGCCGCCGTGGCCTTCTGGTCCGAGGCGCTTGGCAAGGTCGCTGGCACCGAGGTGTGGCACAAGGAGTACCTGGAGCTGAACCAGCTGCTGGACCAGTACATGGACACTGCGGCTGCCACCACCTACGTCACCGAGTACGAAGCCGACTATATGGCGGAGAACGGCATCAGCTGAGTCCCCTCTCAGGCGGGCCTGTTTTCACAGGCCCGCCTGGACCCGTTGGACGCGGCGGAGCTCCTGCGCCTTGTGAAGAAAGGGAAGTGCTATGGTCAATGTCATTGTATTCGCCCCCTCTCCGGATCAGCTGGGCTATATAGGAGACCTGCTGCGAAAATTACAGACCGACGAGGTGCGTATCGACGCGATCCACCACTTCGGCAGCCCCGAAATTCTGAACCACCTGAGTCACTACGACGTGATCATCGCCCGGGGCATCACCTACCGGATGCTCTGCGGGCTCTACCCCGGCAAGCACATCACCCATTTGGCCTTCGACGGGATCGATATCCTGTCCGCCCTGCTGGAGTGCCGGGAGTCCTTCCATCCGGGAAAGATCGGCCTGTGCATCCATCATGAGGGCCTGGAAGCCGTGCTTCCCGGGCTCAGCGAGCTCTGCGGGGCGGAGCTGAGACTTTACGACGTGATTGACGAGCAGACGGCCTACGAGGCGGTGGAGGCCTGCCGCCGGGACGGCATGGAGGCCATTGTCAGCGGCGGCACCGTCAGCAACATCTGCCGGGAGCAGGATTTTCCCTGCACCTACATCCACATCCGGCCCGCTACCCTGGAGCGGGCCATCCAGGAGGCCCTGAACGCCGCCCGGCTCATCAACACCGAGCGGACAAAAACCAACATCATCCGCATGATCCTGGACAGCAGCGACGACGCGGTACTGGCGGTGGACGAGACCGGCCATATCCTGGAGGCCAATAACCAGGCCTACCAGCTCTACGGACTGGCCTTCATTCCCGGTTGGCGGGGCGGGCCCGTACAAAGGCTGGAGGCCGGGCTGTCCTTCATCGGCAGCCGGGAAACTCCCTGCCGGGACGGGGAGGAGAAGCTGACGACCATCGGGAATCAGAGCTATTACGTCCGCTACAAGCTCATCTCCGGCGAGGACTCCGGCGTGGGTACCCTGATTACCACCAGCGCCGCTTCCAAGATCCTCCAGGAGGAGCATCAGATTCGCAAGAGTCTGGTCCGCAAGGGCCCCACCGCCAAGTACACCTTCCGCAACATCATCGCTGTGAACCCGGAGATGCGGAAAAAAGTGGAGATCGCCAAGAAATTCAGCAAGGCGGATTCCGACGTCCTCATCACTGGGGAGACGGGCACCGGAAAGGAGCTCTTCGCCCACAGCATCCACTCCGCCAGCGGGCGCATGTCCCAGCCCTTTGTGGCTATCAACTGCGCCACACTTCCGGAGAACCTGTTGGAGAGCGAGCTCTTCGGCTATGAGCCCGGCTCCTTCTCCGGCGCGTCCCGAGAGGGGAGGATGGGCCTCTTCGAGCTGGCCCACCGGGGGACCATCTTCCTGGATGAGATCGGGGAGATCCCCGTGGCCCTCCAGGCGAAGCTGCTGCGGGTCCTCCAGGAGAAGGAGATTCGCCGCATTGGCAGCTCAACGGTGATCCCCATCGACGTGCGGGTCATCGCCGCCACCAATGTCAACATCCGGGAGCAGATCGCCCTGGGAAAATTCCGGAGCGACCTTCTCTACCGGCTCAACGCCCTGGAAATCTCCATCCCGCCCCTGCGGGAGCGGCCCGACGACGTGATCCCCTTGATGGAGGGTCAGCTCCGTATTCTGGCGGCGGGCCTGGGCAAGCAGGTTCCCCAGCTCACCGTGGAGGCGCAGGAGCTCCTGCGCCGCTACGCCTGGCCCGGCAACGTCCGGGAGCTGCGCAACATCTGCGAGCGTCTGGTGGTCCTGTCCGACGCGGCGGACGTAACGGTGGAGGACCTTGAGGAGCTTCATAGCTTTTCCGGCGATGTTCCCGCTCAGATTCCCGCCGCCCTCCGTGATTCTGCCTTCGTCCCCGCTTCACCGGCCAAGACCAAAGCGGAACTGGCCAGGGAGCTGGGGGTCAGCCGGACCACTCTCTGGCGGATGAGCAAGCGGCAGGAGGAAATGAAACGATCCAAATAAAGGGGGGCCCGGATGATCCAGACGCTTTTGACGCTGGCGCTCTGCGCCGCCGCGGGACTTCTCCTCTATCGGAAGCATGTCCCGGCGGGGATGCTCATCGGCGCGGCGGTGGCCTCGGCGATTCTAACCGCAGGCTTTCAGTTCGGCGGAGTGCCTTCCATCTCCAAGCATATCGCCCAGGTGATCGCGGGGGTCTTCATCGGCTGTTCCGCCAGCCGGGACGACTTCCGGCAGCTGAAGACCTTCTATAAGCCGGTCATTATGATCACCTGTTCCCTGCTGCTGGTGAACGTGGTCGTCGGAGGGCTGCTGTTTTTCACGGGCTATTCCGATCTGCTGAGCTGTTTGGTCTGCGCGGTGCCCGGGGGCATCTCCGACGTGACCCTGATCGCCGTGGACTTCGGCGCGGACGCCTCCAAGGTGCTGCTGGTCCACTTCTGCAGGCTGGTGGTGGGCGTGGCGGTGTTTCCCACCGTGGTGCAGCACATCACGCCCCCCATGCCGGAGGGCTCGGGGGAGACCGCCGCCCGAAAGAGCGCGGCCCTGGACCGCCGGGGCTGGCTCCGGCTGCTGGCGGCGCTGGCGGCCGCCTCCGCCGGGGCCTGGCTGGGAAACCGGCTGGAGGTCCCCGCCGCCTCGATCCTCTTTCCCCTGTTCATCACCTTTGTCCTGAATCTCTCCGGTTTTTCCATTCCCTTTCCCTCCTGGCTCCGGCAGGCGGCCCAGGTTGTCTCCGGCGCTTACATAGGGGGCCTGCTGGAGCCGGAGAAATTTGGAAGTTTAACGACCGTGCTGTCCGCCGTGGTCATCACCATCGCCGTCCTGCTGGCCAACGCCTTTTTCTTCGGCAAGTGGATGGAGCGGCGCTTTCAGGTGCCCCTGCGGGAGGGGATGCTGATGCTCACCCCCGCCGGGGCCGGGGACATGGCGCTGATCTCGGCGGACGTGGGCGTCAGCAGTCCCCGGCTGATCCTGGTGCAAATTTACCGGCTTTTAATTGCTACCGCGATTTTCCCCCACCTGTGCCTGCTGTTGGCCCGGGCCTTCGGCGGGTGAGGCGAGAAACCTTCTGAGAGGAGTCTTTTCATGGAAACCATTACCGATCTCATTAAAAATCAACCCATACCCAAAATGGTACGCATCCGGCAGAACTTCGACCGGACCCACATCCCCGTGGAGGACATCGCCTCCACTGTCCAGAGGGAGCTGGACCGGGAGGACCTGGGCGGGAAGATCAAGCCGGGCATGAAAATTGCCATTACCTGCGGCAGCCGGGGCATGACCAACAACGCCCTTATGGCCCGGGCCATGGTGGATTTTGTCAAGTCCAAGGGGGCGGAGCCCTACATCGTGGCCGCCATGGGCAGCCACGGCGGCGCCACCGCCGAGGGACAGACCCAGATCCTCAAGGATTACGGTATCACGGAAGAGGCCATGGGCTGCCCCGTCAAAAGCTCTATGGAGACGGTGCAGGCGGGCCTCTCCGGCGTGCGGAAGCAGCCGGTTTTCGTGGACAAGAACGCCTCCGAGGCGGACGGTATCCTGCTGTTCAACCGCATCAAGCCCCACACCTCCTTCCGGGGCCCCTATGAGAGCGGGCTGATGAAGATGATGGCCATCGGTCTGGGCAAGCAGAAGGGCGCGGAGTCTATCCACCACCAGAGCCCCGCCATCATGCACGAGCTGGTGGAGGAGTACGGCCGGACCATTCTGGAGAACTGCCCCGTTCTGGGCGGCATCGCCGTCATTGAAAACGCCTATGACGACACCTACCTCATCAAGGGCCTCACCCCCCAGGAGATCATCGACGAGGAACCCAAGCTGAAGGAGATTTCCTACCAGACCATTGCCAAGCTCCTCTTCGACGAGTGCGACGTGCTGGTGGTGGATAAAATCGGGAAGAACATCTCCGGCGACGGCATGGACCCCAACATCTCCGGCCGTTTCGTCCTGCCTCAGTACTGCTCCGGCGGCATCGACGCGGAAAAGGTGGTCATCCTGGACATCACCGACGAGACCCATGGAAACGCCCAGGGCATCGGCCTGGCGGAGGTGACCACCCGGCGGCTGGTGAACCGGATGAAGCTGGAAATGACCTATCCCACCGGCGTAACCAACACTTTCCTCCACCTGATGAAGATCCCCATGATCATGGACAACGACCGGGAGGCCCTCCAGCTGGCCCTGATGTGCTGCCCTGAGGCGGAGGACCACGACCACATGAAAATGATCCGCATCCCCAACACCGCGCATATCGGAGAGATCGAAATCTCCGAGGGCCTGCTGCCCCAGGCCAAGGCCAACCCCAACATTGAGATCCTCACGGACCTCTACGACCTGCCCTTTGACGAGGAGGGGAACCTTTTCTGAGCGGCAGGCTGTTTCAGGTATATTTCAGCGCTTGTGTGTAGTTTGAAAGGAGAGGGAATTTATGATTTCACCCGCAATGCTGATCCTGCACTTGGCAATCGCCATCGCGATCATTTTGGTGTGCATCATTGTCTTGAAGCTCAACGCCTCCATTGGGATGGTGCTGGCCTGTCTGTACATGGGAGTGATGGGCGGCCTGGGCCTGATGGATACCGTGACCACCATATCCTCCGGCTTCGGAAATATGATGACCAGCATCGGTCTGCCCATCGGCTTCGGCGTGATTTTGGGCCAGCTGCTGAACGACAGCGGAGCCGCCGGGGTCATTGCCGACAAGATCGTCTCCGCCTTTCCCGAGAAGAGAGCCATGTGGGCCATCTCTCTGGCGGGCTTTGTGCTGTCCATCCCCGTGTTCTTTGACGTGACCTTCGTGATTTTGATTCCCATCGGCATCACCATCGCGGCCAAAATCAACAAAAAAATGTGCTACGTCACCGGCTGCCTGACCATCGGCGCCACTACGGCCCACTGCGTCGTGCCCCCCACGCCGAACCCCCTGGCCGCGGCCGACATCTTCGGCTTCGACCTGGGCATCATGATGGGCGTGGGTCTGGTAGTGGGTCTGATTACGGTGCTGCTCAGCGACTTTGTGTTCATCAAAATCCACGACAGGGGCATCTGGAATGAGGAAAAGGACGTCAACCACAGCTCTAACGTGGTGACGGAGCTGCTGGAGTCCGCCAAGAAGGACGCCGCCGCCGACCGGCCCCGGCCCTCCTTCGCCATGAGCCTGCTGCCCATCATCATCCCCATCGTCTGCATCCTGGCGGGCACCGTGGGAACCGCCCTCTTTGAGGAGTCCCCCGTGATCTGCCGTTTCCTGGGCGAGAAGGTCATCGCCATGCTGCTGGGCACTCTGGGCGCGTACCTGGTCAGCCTCAAGTACATCGGCCGGGAGAACTTTGAGAAGTCCGCCGGCGAGGCCCTGAAGAGCGCCGGCGTGGTCCTGCTGATTACCGGCGCGGGCGGCAGCTTCTCCTCCGTTATCGCCGCTACCGGCATCGGGGATTCCATCGTCTCCCTGCTGAGCACGGGGACCAGCTCCGTGCTTCCGGCCATGTTCCTGTGCTACCTCATCGGCATGATTTTCCGCGTGGCTCAGGGCTCCGGCACGGTGGCGGGCATGACTTCCATGACCATCATGGCCACCGTGGCTCCGGCTATCGCCTGCCACCCGGTGTGGCTGGCCCTGGCCTGCCTCTCCGGCGGCAACTCCATCGGCCACGTGAACGACTCCGGCTTCTGGGTGGCCACCAATATGTCCGGCCTTACGGTCACCGGCGGACTGAAGACCTACACGCTGGGATCTTTCATTTCCTCCGTGTTCATTTTCCTGCTGGCGCTGATCGGCGCCCTGGTAATCCCGCTGTAACAACTTCCCCATTTCGCGATGATTTTGCGGCCCCTCAGGCCGCAGGTAAGGAGTGAATCCATATGCTGAACGCTATGCTCATCGACCCCGCGGATAACGTAGTGGTGGCCATCGAGCCCATCGCCAAGGACAGCCCGGTGGAGTACGACTGCGGCGGAGAGACCCGCCGTCTCACCGCCCTGGAGGACATCACCATCTATCACAAGCTGGCCTGCCGGGACATCGCCCAGGGCGAACCGGTGGTCAAATACGGCCAGCACATCGGCTCCGCCGTCACGGATATCAAAGCCGGGCAGCATGTCCACGTCCATAACGTGGAGAGCCATTCCACCAACGTTTGAGGAGGGAATCGAATGACATTCTTTGGATATGAGCGGCCCGACGGACGGGTGGGCGTGCGGAACTACGTGCTGATCCTGCCCGCCAGCGTCTGCGCCTCCGACACCACCCGGATCGTGGCCCAGCAGGTCAACGGCGCGGTGACCTTCAACAACCAGCAGGGCTGCTCCCAGGTGGAGTCGGACCAGCAGCTGACCATGGACGTTATGGCGGGCTACGCCGCCAACCCCAATATCTACGGCACCGTGGTGATCTCCCTGGGCTGCGAGAACTGCCAGATGGACCTGGTGGTCAAAGCCATCCAGGAGCGGACCAACAAGCCCCTCAAGCAGGTCATCATCCAGGAGGCCGGCGGCACGCTGAAGGCGGTGGACATCGCCGTCCGCTACGCCAAGGAGATGGCGGCGGAAGCGGCCATGCTGCAGAAGAAGGAATTCCCCATGTCGGAACTGATCCTGGGCACGGAGTGCGGCGGCAGCGACCCCACCAGCGGCCTGGCGGCCAATCCCGTGATTGGCGAGCTCAGCGACCGGCTGGTGGCCGACGGTGGCTGCTCCATTTTGAGCGAGACCACCGAGTTCATCGGCGCGGAACACATCCTGGCCAAGCGGGCCGCCACGCCGGAGGTTCACGACCGTATCCTGGAGATCGTCCGCCGCTATGAAAAGGCCCTGCGCCTGGTGGGGGAGGAGGTCCGGGAGGGCAATCCCTCTCCGGGCAACAAGGCCGGCGGCATCACCACCCTGGAGGAAAAGTCCCTGGGCTGCATCCACAAGGGAGGCCACAGCCCTGTGATGGAGGTCTACGACTACGCCAAACAGGTGAAAGCCAAGAGCGGCCTGGTCATCATGGACACCCCGGGCAACGATCCCTCCTCTGTCGCCGCCATGGCGGCGGGCGGGGCCCAGGTGGTGGTGTTCTCCAGCGGCCGGGGGTCCCCCACGGGAAATCCCATTGTGCCTGTCATCAAGATCACGGGGAACAAGCTGACCTTCGCCAAGATGGAGGACAACATCGACCTGGACGCCTCCCCCCTCATCTACGGGGAGAAGACCTTGGAGGAGCTGGGCGGCGAGCTCTATGAGCTGGTCCGGCAGGTGGCCTGCGGCCGCCAGACCAAGGCGGAGGCCCTGGGCTTCACGGAAATGGCCATCGCTCGAGTCTGCAACTACGTATAAGTAAAGTAAGGAGCGCTTCCGATATGAAAAAGAACTATGTGGTAATGGACGGCAACACGGCGGCGGCCCACGTGGCCTACGCCTTTACGGAGGTAGCCGCCATCTATCCCATCACGCCCTCTTCTCCCATGGCGGAGAAGGTGGACGAGTGGTCCGCCAAGGGGCGGAAGAACCTCTTCGGGTCCACGGTGGACGTGATCCAGATGCAGTCCGAGGCCGGCGCGGCGGGCACCTGCCACGGCGCGGCCCAGGCGGGCGCGCTGACCACCACCTTCACTTCTTCCCAGGGCCTGATGCTGATGATCCCCGCCATGTACGCCATGGGGGGCCAGTTCCTGCCCAACGTCATGCACATCGCCTCCCGTGTGGTGACCAGCAACCACCACTCCATCTTCGGCGACCACACGGACTTCATGACCTGCCGCACCACCGGCTACGCCATGCTCATGTCCTCCTCTCCCCAGGAGGCCATGGATCTGGGCGCGGTGGCCCACCTCAGCGCCATCCACTCCAAGTACGCCTTTATGCACTGCTTCGACGGCTTCCGCACCTCCCACGAGATGCAGCGCATCGAGGCCCTGGACTACGAGGACCTGCGGGGCCTGGTGGACTGGGAGGCCCTCCAGGCGTTCCGCCGCCAGTGCCTGAACCCGGAGCACCCCACCAACCGGGGCAACAACGTGAACCCGGACATCTACTTCCAGTGCAAGGAGGGCGTGAACGAAACCACCGCCGCCCTGCCGGATACCGTCCAGCACTACATGGACGAGATCAACAAGCTGACGGGCCGGAACTACCAGCTCTTCAACTACTACGGGGCCGAGGACGCGGAAGAGGTCGTCGTGGTTATGTGCTCCGCCTCCGAGGCGGTGAAGGAGACCGTGGACTACCTCAACGCCCAGGGCCGGAAGGTGGGCCTGCTCCAGGTGCACCTGTACCGCCCCTTCTCCGTGAAGCACTTTGCCGCCGCTCTGCCCGCCACGGTGAAAAAGATCGCCGTGCTGGACCGCTCCAAGGAGCCCGGCAGCGTGGGTGAGCCGCTGTATCTGGACGTGGTCACCGCCCTGAACCAGGCGGGCCGCACCGGCATCCAGGTGGTCGGCGGGCGGTACGGCCTTTCCTCCAAGGACACCACCCCGGGTCAGTTCATCGCCGTCTATGACAATCTGAAACAGGCCGCGCCGAAAAATGATTTCACCATCGGCATCATCGACGACGTGACCCACACCTCCCTGGACTACACGGAAGTGGAGCTGCCCCATCCCGGACAGGTCTCCTGCAAGCTCTGGGGCCTGGGCGGCGACGGCACCGTGGGAGCCAACAAAAACGCCATTTCCACCATCGGCCTCATCGCCGGGAAATACGCCCAAGCGTACTTCTCCTACGACACCATGAAGTCCGGCGGCCTGACCCAGAGCCATCTGCGCTTCGGCGACGAGCCCATTCAGTCTACATACCTGGTGAGCTCTGCGGACTTCGTAGCGGTCCACGCCCCCACGTATATCCAGAAGTACGACACCACCGAGGATCTGAAGGACGGAGGCATCTACCTCCTGAACTGCCCCTGGAGCGCCGAGGAGCTGGAGGAGCGCCTCCCCGGTAAAATGAAGCGAGACCTGGCCAAGAAGCACGCCCAGTTCTACATCATTGACGCCGCCAAGCTGGCGGTTCAGGTGGGCCTGGGGGCCAACCGGACCAACAGCATCCTCCAATCCGCCTTCTTTGCCTTGACCAAGGTCATCCCCCTGGACATGGCCGTGGAGGACATGAAGAAAAACAACTACAACTCCTACTTCAAAAAGGCCGGACAGAAAATCGTGGACATGAACAACGCGGCGGTGGACATGGGAATCAGCGCCGCGGTCAAGGTGGAGATTCCGGAGGCCTGGGCCGACGCCGCCGACGCTCCCGCCCCGGAGATCCAGGCCAGCGATTTTGTCAAGGAGATCGTGCTGCCCATGGACCGCCAGCAGGGCGACAAGCTGCCCGTGTCCGTCTTCAAGAAGCACG
>CAMXKT010000034.1 GCA_947244595.1 uncultured Oscillibacter sp.
CGCTCCAGCTTCAGCTTCTCCTTGCAGATCTTCCGCATCTCGCCCTCGATCTGCTCCATGATCTCGGGGGTGAAGGGGAAGGGAGAGTCCATGTCGTAGTAGAAGCCCTCGTCGATGGAGGGTCCGATGGCCAGCTTTACTTCCGGGTACAGACGCTTCACGGCCTGGGCCAGGATGTGGGAGCAGGTGTGCCAGTAGGTCTTGCGGTAGGTCTCGTTCTCAAAGGTGTACAGATTCTCTTCGCTCATGACAGTTCCTCCTTGTATTGAGGGGTGAAAAAATCCCACCCCTGATGAAGAATCAGGGGTGAGATACGAAAGTCGTATTCCACGGTTCCACCCTGCTTGCGGCCCAAAGCCGGACCGCCGCTCGCGTCCTCGATAACGGGAGGACCCGGCCCGGTCGTCCCGGGCGGCTCAGGAGTGGTGGAGGTTCCGCGTCCGGCGCGGGACGCTCGCAGCATTACGCGTCCCTCTCTGAGCGCTTCCGGCGGCTCCGTCTCCGTCACAGCCAATTTGACAGAGACACTATAACACCAAGCGCGGGAAATGTCAAGGGTACGGAAGCCGCCATTTTTCCCCGCTCTGGTTCATATTCGTTGACAGCTGGAATATGGTTGTGGTATCATCTAAAAACTACATAGACAGGGAGGCTCCCCCATGGACATTTTGGAATTGCTCCTGATTGCCGTCGGCCTTTCAATGGACGCCTTTGCCGTCTCCATCTGCAAGGGCCTGTCCGTCCAGCGGCTGCGGCCCCGGCACTACCTGCTCACCGGCGCGTGGTTCGGCGGTTTTCAGGCGCTGATGCCCTCCATCGGCTTTCTGCTGGGCTCCACCTTCGACCACTATATCAACGCTTTCGACCACTGGATCGCCTTCGTCCTCCTGGCCCTCATCGGCGGGAACATGGTCAAGGAGAGCTTCTCCGGAGACGAAGAGTGTCACGACGACTCCTTTTCTGTCCGCACCATGTTCCTTCTGGCCGTGGCCACCAGCATCGACGCCCTGGCGGTGGGGGTCACCTTCGCCCTGCTGCCGGACGTACATATCGTCTCCGCCGTGTCCCTGATTGGCGTCACCACCTTCCTCCTCTCCGCCGTGGGGCTGAGAGTGGGCAGCGTCTTCGGCCTGCGCTACAAGGCCCGGGCGGAGCTGGCGGGCGGCGTCATCCTCATCCTCATAGGGGTGAAGATCCTCCTGGAACACCTGGGGATTCTGGCCTTCTGACAAAAGCGCCCGCGCCGAAAAGACGGCGCGGGCGTTTCTCCGAAATTCAGCGGTCCATCAGGATCAGGTTCTGGATGTTGTTCCGGTTGCTGCCGCTTTGGAGCAGGTAGACGCTGTAGATGGCGTTGCTGGTCACGTCCAGGTACAGTGAGCCAAAGGTCTCGTGGGGCGGATAGACTCCCAGCCAGGCGGAATCCAGGGTCTCAATGTCCAAATGGGCGGGCATGGCCTGCTGGTCCGTGTCGGCGTAGAAGAACTGATAGGTGCCGGGCATAATGCGCTTGAAGGAGGGGACCTCCTTGAACCGCAGATCCGACCAGACTACCCGGCCGTCGCTCATAATCACATCCAAAGGACCGCTGTTATAGGCCAGGTTCCCGATGCGGAAGCTGGAAAACCCGTTGGTGGGCGGGCAGCAGCTGTCGGTGATCTGCATCAGGTCCAGGCCCCCGGCGGTGTTGATGATGGCGATGGTGGTAATACTGTTTGACTGGAAGGGCATGGTTTTCTGGATGTAGACATAGCCGTCGGTCCCGGTGACGGTCACCGTCTGATAGCCGGCGCCGACCTGACCATAGGTGGTGGCGGAGGCATAGTTCAGCAGGTTCACAAACCTGCGGCGGCTGATGAAAATGCGGAAGGCGGGATAGCCGTAGCCCGCGTTCAGAAAACGGACCTTGGCGGCCCCGGGCCACACGCCGCCCACGACGCCGGGCAGAACGATGATCCCTCCGCAGTTACCGCTGGGGCAGGTCCAGACCTGGTTGCCGCCGCCAACAGTATTGCCTGGATAGACCGGGCCGCCCTCACCAGGGTTGGGCAGGGGAATCACGGGCTCCACCACGGCGCCGCCGTCGGTGTTTCCGGGGTAGACGGGACCGCCCTCGCCGGGGTTGGGCAGGGGAATCACGGGCACCTGACCGGGATCGGTCACGCCGCCGTTCATGTTTCCGGGGTAGACAGGCCCGCCCTCGCCCACGTTGGGCAGGGGAATCATGGGCTCGTCGGCGTTGACCATTCTCCCCGCGGGGGAGGAAGATTGCCGAGTCACATTTTGTTCCATATTCGCAGCCGGAACCGAGGTTCCGGCATCCTCCTTTCATTATGGGGCTATGACAGTCTATGCCAAGGCCCCCGCCCCGGTTCATGATGCAAGAATGATGGAACCCCGGCGCAAGCTATAACCGCATCCTATAAAGGAAGTGATCTCCGTGAACAAAATCCTGATTGCCGAGGACGAGGCCCCCATCGCCAATCTCATCCGCACCGCTCTGGAGGGGGCGGGCTACCGCTGCGTTTGGGCCCCCGACGGGGCGGACGCGGCGGACAAGCTGGAGTCCCAGCCCTTTGATCTGGCTCTGCTGGACATCATGCTGCCCAAGGCCGACGGTTACGAGGTCCTGGAGTACTGCAAGAGCCTGGAAGTGCCGGTGATCTTCCTCACCGCCAAGGGAGAGCTGGAAGACCGGGTACGGGGCCTCCGCCTGGGGGCGGAGGACTACATCGTCAAGCCCTTCGAGCTCATGGAGCTGCTGGCCCGGGTGGAAACCGTCCTGCGCCGCTGCGGGAAGACGGGACGGATCCTCTCCCTGCCGCCGGACATTGAGATCGACACCGCCAGCCGGGTGGTCCGGAAGAGCGGGTCCCCCGTGGCCCTGACCGCCAAGGAGTACGACCTGCTGCTCCTCTTCCTCCAGAACAAGAACATCGCCCTCTACCGGGACCGCATTTATGAGAAGGTCTGGGGGGAAGAATTTCTGGGGGACAGCCGGACCGTGGACCTCCACATCCAGCGGATGCGGAAGAAGCTGGGCCTGGAAAACCGGCTGGTGGCGGTCTATAAGGTGGGCTACCGCCTAGAGGTGTAGGGGATGAAGCTCTTCTGGAAGCTCTTTTGCAGCATGGTCCTCATCACGGCCCTGGCCTGCTCCGCCGGGGGCTATGCCCTGATCAACGCTCAGTTCCGCTCCTCTCTGGACCGGGAGGTGGCGGCGCTGTACGAGGAAAACGACCTTCTCCGCTTCGCCTTAGCCCAGGAGCTGGCCTTCAACCCCCTCTACACCCGGAAGGAGCTGGCCAAGGCCGCCGGGGGCATCACCATCACCACGGGGCGGGGGCGAACGGTCTCCTTCCGCCTCAGCGACGAGGAGGGGGCCGCCCTGGGCGGCAGCGGCGCCCTGCCGGTAGAGGCGGCGGACCTCACCTCCCAGCTGCCCAACGGACAGCGGGGATGGGTCATGAACGCTCTGGCCGACGGGCGGTTCTACCTCCACGCCGCTAGTCCCCTGGCCCTGGAGGACGGCATTCTCTACCTGGAAAACTGCCGGGAGGTCAGCGAGCTGTTTCGCTCCCGATCGGAGCAGTACCAGAGCTTCTTCTCCCTGATGCTGGCCCTCACCGGGGCGGTGGGGCTCTTGTCCCTGGCCGTGGCTGCCATGCTGGCCCGGCCCCTGGCCCGTCTCTCCGCCGCCGCCCGGCGCATGGCCGAGGGGGAGCTCAGCCAGCGGGTCCGGGTGGACGGTGACGACGAGATCGCCCAGCTGTCCGCCGACTTCAACGTCATGGCCCTGCGCATTCAGCGGCAGGTGGCGGAGCTGAAAGCCGCTCAGCGCCGCCAGGAGGACTTCATCGCCAGCTTCGCCCACGAGATCAAGACACCCCTGACCTCCATCATCGGCTACGCCGACCTGCTCCGCTCCCGCCCCGCCTCGGCCG
The DNA here is from genome assembly GCA_947244595.1 of uncultured Oscillibacter sp. Classification (GTDB taxonomy): domain Bacteria; phylum Bacillota; class Clostridia; order Oscillospirales; family Oscillospiraceae; genus Oscillibacter. Next base: position 3,945 of record CAMXKT010000034.1, read on the forward strand.
AGCAGGTCCGGGAGAGCGCTGGGTACATCTTCGGCGAGGGGCGGCGGCTGGAGGCCCTGAGCCGGAAACTGCTGGACCTCATCGTCCTGGGCCGGCAGGACTTCCCCCTGCGGCCCGTGCCCCTGGACGTGTTCTTAACCCGGGTGGCCGGAGCCATGGAGCCCCCCCTCCAACAGGCGGGAATCCGCCTCACCGTCCGGGCGGAGCCGGTGACGGCGCTGATGGAGCCGGACCTGATGGAGAGCGTCTGCGTGAACCTGCTGGACAACGCCCGGAAGGCCATGGAGCAGGGCGGGGAGGTCCTGCTGGAGGGCTTCCCGGAGGAGGGCGGCTGTCGTATCCAAGTCGCCGACCAGGGCAAGGGCATCCCGGCGGAGGAGCTGGAGCGGGTGACGGAGGCGTTCTACATGGTGGACAAGTCCCGCGCCCGGGCCCAGGGGGGCGCGGGGCTGGGGCTGGCCCTGTGCAGCCGCATCGTGGAGCTCCACGGCGGGCGGCTGGAGATTGAGAGCGAACCGGGCCGGGGGACCCGGGTCCGGGTCCACTTGAAAGGAGGAGAGGAATCGCCGTGCGAAACTGGAAAAACTGGCTCTTCCCCATCCTGACGGCTCTGACCGTAACGGCCCTGGCCCTGCTGCCCCTGCGCCTGTCCATCCTGGAGGACGGCGAGCTCACCGGGACCATCCACGCCGAGCCCCTGACGGCGGACAACAACTTTCCCTCCAAGCCTCCGGACCTGCCGGGGCGGGTCCGGCTGCTGGCCCAGTACCACTCCGCCCCGGAACTCCTCACCATTGTGGCCCAGGAGCCGGAGGCGAAAAAACGGGAAGAGCTGTCCGCCCAGGCCCGGAGGGAGCTGGAGCGCCTGGCGGAGCTGGGCATCCTGCCCGAGAAATCCAACACCTACGACGCGGAATTTTACACCAGTGTCCTCTATCTCCGGGACCAGCGGGACCTGTCCAGCGCCGCCTTCGCCACGCTGGATGCCTATGACAAAGAGACGGGGGAAACCCTCTCCTTGTATCTGGACGGGGAGTCCGGCCAGATCCTGACCCTGGAATTCTATTCAGAGCTCCTCTGGGACTTTGACGTTTCCGCGGAAGATATCGGCGAGGACTTCCTCGGCGCTTTGGGGCTGGAATACGCGTCGGCGGGGAACGAGGATGTGGCCGTCTTCCGTCCGGCGGACAGCGACGCCGTCTATTGGGTCCACCGGTACAGGGACTATCTCGGCATGATCCTGGAGGTGGACTGGGAGACGGCGGACGACGCTCTCCGGGCCGCCATGGGCTATCCGCTTAAGTCCGAAACCTCTGTGGATGCAGATTCGATGCAAAAATGGTGAGGCTTTGATGCAGGAATGTTTCGGTTTCGACGGGGACAAGCCGTATCATAGAGACAGTTCAAGAGCAAAGGAGCTGTTTCCATGACCCATTCCTGCATCGTACATGACTTCCCCCTCCCGGACCGGGCGTACTACGCCGCCGATCCCATGCAATGGGACGAGCCCTCCGTTTCCAAGCCCCGCCGCCTCGCGCCCTCCCGGGCCCGGCGGAGAAAACAGCGGTCCCCTCTGCCGCTGCTGGCGCTGACGGGCCTGATGCTCTTCGCCGCCGGCTTTCTGCTGGGCCGGGCCGAGGCCGCGGGAACCAGAGCCGTCCAAGCCGCGGCGGGAGTCGGCGAGCCCGTCCGCATCCTGGCCGTCCCCGGGGCGGTGCGCTCCGAAGGGGAGGGGAGGGACTCCGCCGCCGGGGAGAACTGGGCCCTGCTCCTGGTCAACAAAGACCACCCCCTGCCGGAGGACTTCCAGGTCCCGGCGTTCACCCAGCTGGTGAACGGGCATTCCATCGACAAGCGGGCCTACCCGGACCTGCAGCGGATGATGGACGACTGCCGGGCGGCGGGGCTGGAGCCCACCATCTGCTCTTCCTACCGGACCCGGGAAAAACAGGAGGAGCTCTTTGAGCGGAAGGTCCAATCCTGCCTCTCCACCGCCGCTTCCCGGGAGGAGGCCGAGGAACAGGCCGCCGTCTGGGTAGCCCGCCCAGGGACCAGCGAGCACCAGGCGGGCCTGGCGGTGGACATCGTGGACAAGTCCTATCAGTCCCTGGACGACGGCCAGGAGGAAACAGCGGTGCAGCGGTGGCTGATGGAACACTGCGCCGAATACGGCTTCATCCTCCGCTACCCTACGGAGAAGAGCGAGATCACCGGCGTCGGCTATGAGCCCTGGCACTACCGCTATGTGGGCGAAGAGGCCGCCGGAGAGATCATGAGCCGGGGGCTTTGCCTGGAGGAATACCTAGAGGCATGCTGACAAAAAAAGCGGGAGGCCGTCTCTCGGAATGTCTTCTCGCCGGCGCTATCCCACGCCCCGCAAAGGATACCCCTTTTCCACCATTTGTCAAGCCATGATTTTCACGAATATCCCCTCCTTTTTTCTCCACTCCCGCCATTGCTTTTACCGGGGGAGTCGGCTACAATATGTAGCGGTCATTGGATTAACACGAATGGAGGACACGGAAGATATGGAATTGGGTTATGATCCGCTTTGGGACGAGCAGGGCCGCCTGCGGCAGGGCTGCACGGTGGGCGAGGCGCTGGCCTGGATGACAAAATTCGGCGGCCGCACGCCCGGGGAGTCCGTGTGCATCAACGGCGTGGGCTATAAAATCGGCCGCCTGCTCTATGGACCGGAACGGCCCGCCGTGGCGGACAAGCCCATCTCCCGGGTCTACGACGGTTACTACCGCCAGCTGAACTTCAGCGTATAAACTCCCCGAAAGGGAAGAGGAAGCGGGGCGCATGGCCTTTTTGGCCGGGCGCCTCCTTTTTCATTCCCGAAAAAGCCCGATTCCTCCCGCCTGGAAGCTCATCCATGGTTGACATGAGCCGCTTTACCCGTTAAAATAGCATTGAGAAAAATTAGCGGGACGTCCCTTCCCCTCAGCCCCGCCTGGAACCCGCAGCCATATGGAGGAGAACGCTTATGTATCATTGTCATCTGCGGCTCTACTGCGTCGGCAGCCGGCAGGAGCTTTTCACCCCGCTTAAGGAGGCCGCTCCCCAGGAGCCGTTTACCCATACGTTTCTGGAGAGCGGGGAGCCGGACCCTGCCCTGGCCGCCCAGGCCGACGTGATCTTCGCCGATCTCACGGGGCTGGACGCCATCGGGACCGTCCGGACTCTGGCGGAGAGCGGGGCGGAGCTTGTTGTGCTGGGCCTGCGGGACCAGCTGTCCCAGCTGACGGAGCTGCTCCCCTCCCTGGCGGACCTGTGGACCCTGCCCATGAGCGGGGAGGAGCTTTGCTTCCGCTTCCAGAAGTGGCTGAGAGCCTGCCACCAGGAGAAGGACCTCTGGGAGGCGCGGCAGTACCTGGAGGCCGCCATTAACAGCGTGCCAAACCTGGTCTGGTACAAAACCAAGGACGGCGTCCATGAGAAGGTAAACGACAGCTTCTGCCAAACCGTGAACAAAACCAAGGAGCAGGTCCAGGGCCGGCGGCACGCCTATATCTGGGACGTGGAGTTTGACGATCCCGGCTGCATTGAGTCCGAGCGGATCGTCATGGAGTCCCAAAAGACCTGCGTGGCGGAGGAAAGCGTCCAGACCGGCGAGGGCACCCGGCTGCTGACCACCTATAAGTCCCCCCTGTACGACCTGGACGGCAGCGTTATGGGCACCGTGGGCGTGGGCATCGACGTGACCCGGGAACGGGCCTATGAGGAGGAGCTCCGCAGGGAGAACCAGGCCCTGGAGACCCTGTTCACCACGATGGACTGCGGCGTGCTGTGCAGCAGCCTGGACGGGTCCCGGGTCATCAGCATCAACCGGGCCGCCTTGGAAATTCTGGGCTACCAGTCCCAGGAGGAAATGGTCCACGACGGCTTCGATTTCATTGCCACTTCCGTGATGGAAGAGGATCAGGAGATGCTGCGCTCCTGCATCAAATCCCTGAAAAAGCCGGGAGACAGCGTCAGCGTAGAGTACCGGGTCCGGCACGAAAACGGGTCCATCCTCCATATCATGGGCAATGTGAAGCTCATTGAGGAGGGCGGCGAACTGGTCTTCCAACGCTACCTTCTGGACTGCACCGCCCAGAAGCAGAAGGAGCAGGAAGAGCAGCTGCGCAAGGAGCGCCGCCACCAGGAGCTGGTCCAGGCCCTCAGCACGGACTTCAACCTGGTCTGCTATTTCGATTTGGAAACCCGCCGAGGCAACGCCCTGCGGACCCACGCCTGCCCTTACGGTATTCTGGACCGTCTTTTTGAAGGGGAGCTCTCCATGAACTCGTCCCTGGAGGACTATATCCAGACCTGCGTCTACGTGGACGACCGGGATCTGGTCCGCCGGATCTTCACCGGGGACGCCCTGGCCCGGGAGATTCAGGACCGGGGCATCTACTACCTCAACTACCGCACCGTCTGCGGCGGCGAGATCCGATACTTCCAGATGAAGGCCGTGCCCATCGGGGAGCAGAAGTCCGGCCGCGAGGTGGTCATCGGCTTCCGCAGCGTGGACGAGGAAACCCGGGCCGAGATGGAGAAAAAGAGCCTGCTGGAGGACGCCTTGGCTCAGGCCAACCGGGCCAGCAAGGCCAAGAGCGTCTTCCTCTCCAACATGTCCCACGATATCCGGACCCCCATGAACGCCATCATCGGCTTCACGGCCCTGGCCACCACCCACATCGACAACCGGGACCAGGTGGAGGAATACCTCAAGAAGATCATGACCTCCGGCAACCACCTGCTCAGCCTCATCAACGACGTTCTGGACATGAGCCGCATTGAAAGCGGCAAGATGTACTTAGACGAAAAGCCCTGCTCCCTGCCGGACATTCTCCACGGCCTCAGGAGCATCGTCCAGGCGGACGTTCACGCCAAACAGCTGGAGCTGTTTATGGACGCCGTGGACGTGGTCCACGAGGACATCCTCTGCGACCGTCTCCGCCTGAACCAGATCCTTTTGAACCTTCTGGGAAACTCTATCAAATACACTCCCGCCGGGGGCATCGTCAGCATCCGGGTCAAGGAGAAACCCAGCGCCCCCGCGGGCCACGCCGCCTATGAGTTCAGCGTCCGGGACACGGGCATCGGCATGAGCGAGGAGTTTGTCTCCCATATTTTCGAGCCCTTCGAACGGGAGCGGAACTCCACCACCAGCGGCATCCAAGGCACCGGCCTGGGCATGGCCATCACACGGAACATCGTGGAGATGATGAACGGCTCCATCCAGGTCAAGAGCCGCCAGGGCGCGGGTACGGAGTTCACCGTGGACCTCACCTTCCGCCTCTGCTCCGACGAGAAGCAGCCCACTACCATCCCGGAGCTCTCCGGCTGCCGCGCCCTGGTGGTGGACGATGACTTCAACACCTGCGACAGCGTCAGCTGCATGCTCCAGCAGATTGGCCTGCGGGCGGAGTGGACCCTCTCCGGCAAGGAGGCGGTGCTCCGTACCCGTCAGTCCGTCATGCGGGGGGATCACTACTCCCTCTACATTATCGACTGGCTGCTGCCGGACATGAACGGCATTGAGGTCACCCGGCGCATCCGCAAGGAGTGCGGGGAAAACGTGCCCATCATCGTTCTCACCGCCTACGACTGGGCCGACATTGAAGACGAGGCCAAAGAGGCCGGAGTCACCGCTTTCTGCGGCAAGCCCCTGTTCCTCTCCGAGCTGCGGGACTGCCTGCTCTCCGTCGTGAGTACGGAGGAGGACGCAGAAAAGGTGGACGAGGAAGCCGCCCTGCCCCTGGACTTGGGCCGCATCCTGCTGACGGAGGACAACGAGCTGAACCAGGAGATTGCCCAGGCCATCCTGGAGGAGGCGGGCTTCACCGTGGAGATCGCAGAGAACGGTCAGGCCGCCGTAAACATGCTGAAACAGGCGGAGCCGGGCTATTACCAGCTGGTGCTGATGGACGTGCAGATGCCTGTGATGAACGGCTACGAGGCCACCCGGGCCATCCGGTCTCTGGAGGACCCGGTTCTCTCCAGCATCCCCATTCTGGCCATGACGGCCAACGCCTTTGAGGAGGATAAACAGGCGGCCCTCAAATGCGGCATGAACGGGCACATCTCCAAGCCTATTGACATCGCGAAGCTCTTTGAGACCCTGGAAAACGTGCTGAGGAACCGATAAGAAGAAAAGCGGGAGAGAGGCCAATGGCCTCCCTCCCGCTTATTCTCTGTTCTCTCTCAGTCCGCCGTCAGCACGCCGGTGAGGTCCAGGGGCTTTCCATCGGACCAGAGGCGCTCCAGGTCATAGAACTCCCGGGCCTCCGGGGAAAACACGTGGACCGCCAAGCAGCCGTAGTCCAGCAGCACCCAGGTGCCGTCCCGGTGTCCCTCCCTGTGGAGAGGGGCCTCTCCGGCCTGCTCCTTCAGGGCTTTTTCCACCGTGTCGCACAGGGCGTTGATCTGGGTGTTGGACCCGCCGGTGGCAATGACGAAATAGTCCGCCAGGGTGGTGATCTCCGTGATTTCGATGGCGCTGATCTCCTTCCCCTTTTTTTCGTCCAGGGCCTTAACGGCGATGAGGGCCAGTTCTTTCGGTGTCATAGACATTCCTCTCTTTCCTGAAAATATGTGAATGGTGTTTCATACGCTTAGGCGGCGGGGTCTGGCCCGATGAAGGTGAAACCCGGGTCCGCCGGAAGCTGGGGATCCGTGGGGACCTCCGGCGCGGGAGCGGGTTCCGCGGGGGCCGGGGGCGCCTCAGGAGTTACAGGAGCGGGCTCCTGAACGGCGGGGACCTCCGGCGCGGGGTTCGTGACGGAAGGCGGCGGACTGGAGGGCTGGTCGTTTCCAGAGGGCGCGGACCCATTGGGTTCCGCAGTCCCGGATTCCCCGCCCTCGCCGGATTCCGTGTCCGGCGGCGCGACAACCAGAGGCTCTCCAGTCTCCGGATCAATGGGAACAATGGGCTCCCCGGTCTCCGGGTCCACGGTGATGGGCAGGCCCGTCTCCGGGTCGATGGGATAGCCGTTCTCGTCCACGGCGGGCGTTTCCTCCTCCGGCTCGTCCTTGGGGGGCGGAGAGGCCGCAGGCTTATCCTCCACGTAGCCCGTGGAGGAGCTGATGGATCCGTCGGCGTTGACGGACATGATGTCCAGGTCCTTCAAGGTAAAGACCTCGGTGAAGGGGCTGAGCTCGTTGTTCACCAGGTCCAAAAGCTGCCTGGCGTTGGGGACCACGTAGCTCTGCATCTTGTCCCGGCCGTTTGTCAGCTTGTCGATGGACCGGCTGTAGACGTATTTTCCCGTATTGGGCATGGTGACGAAGTTCACGTCCTCCATCTTCAACCCGCCAAGAACCGCCGACTTGGCAAACCAAAGGATATTCTGGAAGCTCAGGTCCGTCTCTACGTTTTTGTTGAAGGCCTCGATGAGGGGCCCGGCCTTGGTCATATTTTTGGGCTTCAGCACCTGTTCCACCATGGCCTTCAAAAAGGCCTGCTGGGTCTTGATGCGGCCCAGGTCCCCTTCGGCGTAGCCGTGCTTCATGTTGTTGTCGTGGCGGTAGCGCAGGACCTGCATGGCGTCGCTGCCGCTTAAGAGGCGGTAGCCTTTTTTCTGGTGGATAACCAAATCCTGATAGGGGTCCTCGTAGTTCATGTCCAGGGGCACGTCGAAGTACACGCCGCCGATGGCGTCCACGATCTCTCCCACGGCGTCCCACTCCACCACGACCTGGAAGTCCGGCTCAAAACCCACCAGCTGGGCGATCTCCTTGTAGAGGTGCTGGATGCCCCGTTCATCGCCGCCGTAGTAATTGTAAACCGAGTTGATCCGCTTGATGTCCCAGGGGACGTTGACCATGGTGTCCCGGGGGATGGACATGACCGTGGCCTTTTGGTTCGTCACATCGTAGCTGGCCAGGAGCATGGTGTCCGTGTTGCCCCCGCCGCCGGTATCCCGGCCCAGGATCAGGACGGTCCAGTAGTTCTCGCTCTTCCGCTCTCCGTCGCCGCCCCGGGGGCGGATGCCGTCGCCGTAGTCGATCTCCTCCGGCTCGTCGGGCACGCCGTCCCCGTCCAGATCCACGGCGTTCTGGGGGTCGTTCCGCTTGGGCAGCTCCGGCCGGACGAAGAGGCTCCGAAGGGCCAGCGTCACCGCCAGGGCGATGGCCAGCACCACGACGACCACGATCAAGATGATTTGCCTGCGGGTCAGCTTCCCCTTCCGGGGGGACTTTGGCTTCTTCCCGCTGGGCGCCAGCCGCTTTCCAACATTGCTCATATCTCTTATCTCTGTCCTTTCAGCGCGTCCCTGGCTTCCAGGGTCTTGGGATGGATGGGGGCGTTCCGGCTCTCCATCTCTCCGATGGTCATCTCCAGGCCCAGCAGCAGCCCGGCGTCCAGGTTCTCGTAGCAGGTCCGCCTCAGCTCCTCCACGCCGGGGAAATCCCGGGTGGGCTCGATGTAGTCCGCCAGATAGATGACCTTTTCCAAAAGCGTCATGCCGCCCCGGCCGGTGGTGTGCCAGCGGATGGCGTTGGTGATCTCCTCATCCGTGCCGAAGACCGCCTCCGCGATGCCCGCCCCGGTCTTGGCGTGGAGGAGCTTGATCTCCCGCCGCTCCATCTCGTCCAGGGGGACGTGGAAGCGCTCCGCCACGGCCAGCTGTTCTTCCAGGTTCAGCTTCTTCGTGCAGTCATGGAGCAGGGCGGCCCGCCGGGCCTTTTCCACGTCCGCCCCCCAGCGCTCCGCCAGATGGATGGCCTCCTGTTCCGTGCCCAGCACATGGGGAATGCGCCGGTGGTTCAGGCAGCTCAGGGCCACGGGCCGGAGCTCTTCCAGGGACAGGCGCTTCAAGTCCGCCGCCGCGCCGTAGAGCTTCTCCCGGAGAATGTAGCCGTACACCGACGGGGCCAGCAGCGTCCTTCCCTCTCCCCTCGCCAGCTGCTCCCGCAGCTCCGTGGAGCTGACATCCACCACGCCGGGAATACTGAGGGTGAAGATCCGGGCCTGGGGATAGGTCCGGTAGAGATAATCCCGCTGGACGGAAAACAGCTCCTCCGTGTCCGCCTCCGTGCGCCCGAAGGCCGCGATCCCCGCCAGGGCGAGAATGCGCTCCGGCTCGTGCCAGGTGTGGAGGGTGAGGAACATATCCGTCCCCATCAGCAGCCACAGCTCGTCCTCCGGGTACTGCTCCCTCAGACGGGCCAGGGTATCGGAGGTGTAGCTGTTCCCCTCCCGCCGGACCTCCAGGTCCAGGATCTCGACGCGGTCTCCCAGGCCCGTCTGTTCCATAGCCAGGCGGGTCATCTCCAGCCGCTGGTCCGCCGTGGGACTTCCCGGGGGAAGTGTCTTGTGAGGCGGGTGGCCCGTGGGGATCACCAAGAGTTTATCCAGCTTCAAAAGCCCGGATACCGCCCGGGCTGCGGTAATATGTCCCAGATGCGGCGGGTTGAAGGCTCCGCCGTATACGCCGATCTTCAAAATGGAAGCCCCCTTGCAGACAGGATCAAAGTTTCTTCTTTCGCTCTCTTACCAGTTGGATGCGCTTCTCCTTAGGTCTAGAGTGGGTCTCCCGGTAGAGAACGAACTTGGTTCCGATGACCTGGACCACCTCGCTGCGGGTGGCCTTGGCCAGCTCCTCCGCCGCCGTCCGGGCGTCGTAGTCCAGGTTATTGTCCAGGACCTTGCCCTTGATGAGCTCCCGGGCCTCCAGGGCGTCGTCGGCCTGCTTGATAAGGTTTTCCCCGATGCCCTCCTTGCCCACCTGTAGGATGGTGTCGATGCCGTTTGCCAGGCCCCGCAATTGGGCCCGCTGCTTGCTCGTTAAGTCCATACGTTTCTCCGGCGCGTTCTGCGCCGCCTTTCTTTTGTAAATCAGAGTTCTCAACCGTCGAGGGTGAAAATCAGGAACTCCTCTAAGTCGCCGTCATACTCAACGTCAAAAATGTGGTCGTCCAGCGTTTGTTCCATATAGTGTATCACGCTTGTGTCCAGGTCGATCTGGGGCTTCCCCAGGGCGGCGGTGAGTTCTGGAATGGTGAGGGGGCCAAATCCCAGCCCGTCCGTTTCCATCTCCTCCAGAATAAACTCCGCCAAATCAGGCAGCCGGTCCTCGTAGCGCTCCGCCAGCCTTTTCGCCGCCGCCTCCAACTCCTCCGAAGGCTTCTCGCAGATAAACTCGATTCCGTTTAGTTCTGCCAGATAGGCGCTCCACTCTTCGTCGTATTTGAACATCTCCGGTTCTTCCTTTCGACGCTTATTTCCCGAGATACGCTCCCAGCTTCTCGGCGAAAGCCGCCAGGGCCTTCCCCCGGTGGGAGATCTTGCTCTTCTCCTCCGGGCCGATCTGGCCGAAGGTCTTCCCCTTCTCCGGGATCAAAAACACCGGGTCGTAGCCGAAGCCGCCCTCCCCCAGAGGGGCAAAGGCGATGGCCCCGTCGCAGCGGCCCTCCGCCGTCAGCGTGTCCCCATTGGGAAACGCGCAGGCCACGGCGCAGGTGAAGTGGGCCGCCCGGGTGGTCTGGCCCCGGAGGTTCTGGAGCAGCAGGCGGCACCGCCCCCGGTCGTCCAGTCCCTCCCCGCCGTAGCGGGCGGAGTAGACTCCGGGGCCGCCGTTCAGGGCGTTGACGCAGAGTCCGGAGTCGTCGGCGATGGCGGGCAGGCCCACCGCGGCGCAGACGGCTTTCGCCTTCAGCATGGCGTTTTCCGCGAAGGTGGTCCCGGTCTCCTCCACGTCCACCTCCACCCCCGCCTCCGCGGGGCTGACAACCTCCACGCCCAGGCCGGACAAAATCGCCTTCATCTCCGCCAGCTTTCCCGGGTTGTGGGTGGCCAGCACGAATTTCTCAGGCATCAAAATCTACCTCCCAACGCTTCTTTCTGTATGGCAAGCAATTCCTTACAGCCCTTGCCGCACAGCCGGACCAGCTCCTGCTGCTCCGCGGGGCTGAAAGCCCGGCCCTCGCCGGTGCCCTGGATCTCGATCAGCTCTCCCAGCTCGTTCATCACGCAGTTTAAATCCACCTGGGCCCGGCTGTCCTCGCTGTAGCGGAGGTCCAGCAGGGGCGTGTCCTCCACGATGCCGGCGGAGACGCCGGTGACATAGTGCCGGATGGGGCTGGCCCCCAAATCCCCGTTCTCCACCAGTTTCCGGCAGGCCAGGGCCAGGGCCACAAAGCCCCCGGTGACGGAAGCCGTCCGGGTCCCCCCGTCCCCCTGGAGGACGTCGCAGTCAATGGTGATGGTCCGCTCCCCCAGCTTCTTCATGTCCACGGCGGAGCGGAGGGACCGGCCCACCAGGCGCTGAATCTCGGCGCTCCGGGGGGACAATTTCAGCTTGGCCACGTCCCGGCAGCTCCGCTCCCGGTTGGCCCGGGGCAGCATGGAGTACTCGGCGGTGACCCAGCCCTCCCCATAGGGGACGTGGGGCGGCGTCTTCTCCTCCACGCTGGCGCAGCAGAGGACCATGGTGTCCCCGCACTGGATGAGGCAGCTGCCCTCTGCGAATTTGATGAAATCGGTGGTAATTGTCACAGGCCGCAGCTCGTTAAACGCCCGGCCGTCCTCTCTGGTCATATGCTCCCTCTCCTTTAAATGATCGCCTCAGCGTATTCCTCAGAGTCGAAGGGCCGCAGGTCGTCGATGCCCTCGCCCACGCCCGCGAACTTCACGGGGACGCCTAGCTCCTGGGCGATGGCCACGGCGATGCCGCCCTTGGCGGTGCCGTCCAGCTTGG
>CAMXKT010000035.1 GCA_947244595.1 uncultured Oscillibacter sp.
AAACTACATTTTTTCCTCGGCCTTTTTTTACATTTTATCACTGGCGTTGACATACTTTTCTAACACGAACAATACGGAAAACGTCGCCAAGCACCTGGAGGCCATTCTAGATACGGACCTCTATCAGATCACCCCGGAGGTTCCCAACACCGCCGCCGACCTCAATTACAACAATTCCTACTGCCGGGCCAACCGGGAGCAGAATGACGATTCCGCCCGTCCGGCTGTCTCCGGCTCGGTGGAAAACCTGGCGGACTACGATGTGGTGTTCCTGGGCTATCCCATCTGGTGGAGCCAGGCCCCCAAGATCCTGTACACCTTCCTGGAGAGCTATGATTTCAGCGGCAAAACCATCGTGCCCTTCTGCACCTCCGGCAGCAGCAGCCTGGGCTCCAGCGCCGAAAACCTCCGCGCCTCCGCCTCCGACGCCAACTGGCTGGAGGGCCAGCGTTTTGGCGGCGGCGCGTCCCGGGAGACGGTGGAAGCCTGGGTGAACGGTCTGGACCTGCACCTGGGCGGCGGGAACGCCGGCGTCACTGTCTCCCAGGGGGAATAAAGGGCTTGACATGGAGCGTCCTCCAGGGCGTAACATGAGAATCATTCAACTTTCAGAAAGCAGGAGGACAGAACGATGGTAAAGCAGACGGCGGGCCGGGACCAGTTGGGGGAGTTTGCCCCCAAGTTTGCGGAGCTCAACGACGACGTACTCTTCGGCGAGGTGTGGAGCCGGGAGGGGAAGCTCTCTTTGAAAACACGCTCCATCCTGACGGTCTCCGCCCTGGTGAGCAAGGGGCTGATCGACAGCTCCTTCCAGTTCCACCTACAGAGTGCCAAAAAGAACGGCGTCACCAAGGACGAAATGGCGGAAATCCTGACCCACCTGGCCTTCTACGCCGGGTGGCCCAACGCCTGGGCGGCCTTTCGGGCGGCCGTGGAGGTCTACAGGGACGACGCTGGGACCGACGGCGGGCTCTTCGGCCTGGGCGCGCCCAATGAGGCCTTCGCACAATACTTCACCGGCCGGTCCTACCTCAAGCCCTTGACGGACTCCCAGGAGACTATTTTCCTGGCCAACGTCACCTTCGAGCCGGGCTACCGGAATTACTGGCACATCCATCACGCAGCCAAGGGCGGCGGACAGATTCTGCTGTGCACCAACGGCCGGGGCTGGTATCAGGCGTGGGGAGAAGAGGCCCGGGAGCTGCTTCCCGGCGACGTGGTGTTCATCCCCGCCAGGGTGAAGCACTGGCACGGCGCGGCGAAGGATTCCTGGTTCAGCCACGTGGCCCTCGAGGCCCCCGGCGAGGACTGCTCCAATGAGTGGTGTGAGCCGGGACCGTGCCGCCAATAGTTGCCGTCTGCTGATGGAGGCGGAGTGGGAGTATGCCGCCAGAACGGGAACCGCCATCATTTTTAACAGGGAGGCAGTTACATTGATGTTGCCAAGCATCTTCGTAGTGCCTCCCGCTCTGCGGCAAATCCGGAGGACCCGGGTCACAGAAAGCGGGTTCCCTCTCCGGCTTTCTCACAGCTCCCGCATCAAATGAAAGGTCTGCATCAGCTGCACGGACCCATAGCCCCACTGGTTATTGGGGTACTCCATATCCGCCCGGCGGAGACAGCCTCGAATCAGATAGGCCCGTATCTGATATGTTCCCATAGATGGATCGTTCCCCTCCCGGACGCCCCACTGGAGCAGCAGGGCGCAGGTCCCCGCCAGCACCGCCGCCGCCGCGCTGGTGCCGCTCATCAGGCCCGGGCCGTAGGGATAAATCCCCCGGACGCCCACGCCGGGGGCCGTCAAGTCCGGCAGGACGCGTCCGTCCCAGGCGGGGCCCCGGGAGCTCTTGGCGTAGAGGCTCTTGTTGTTGCTGTCGTAGGCCCCGCAGCAGATGACCCCCACGGCGGAGGCGGGGCTGGTGATGGTATAGTCCGGCGTGGCCGCCAGAAACTCCACCGTGGGGGAGACGAAACCCGTCATGGGGAGCCAAACCTGATAGCTGCCGTTGAGCAGGATGTCCCCATGGAGCTGGATGGTCCACACCCCCGGGGTAACCCCCAGGATGCGGATGACCGTCAGCTGTCCGCCGCTGCCCTCCACGGGAAAGTGGTATTCGATTTGGACTCGGGACGCCTCCAGCACCAGCTTCACGTCGGCGGCGGGGCCCATGCCCGGCCGGGTGGGCACCCGGCCCACCAGCTCTCCCGAGGGGGACCGGACGGACACGGACAGCCGGTCCGCCACGGTGTTCCACACCGCCAGGTACACGTCCCCGGCGTTCTCCCCCACCTTCAAATCCACCGTTCCCGGCTTCTCCCCGGGCTGGAGAACACCGCCGGTGTGGTGCCGGGCTTCCGCCTCGTTTCCCGCCGCGGCGCAGAGGCACACCCCCGGCTGGAGGGACACGCCCCCCAGGTACTCCTCAAAGACGCTGGCCCCGTCATGGCTTCCGGCGTTGGTGCCCAGGCCGATGCAGATCACCGCCGGGCGACCCAGTTCCCGGGCTTTGTGGAGGATGTACTCTACCCCCACCATGACGGCGCTGGACTCGTAGGCGTTCTCCTGGTCCGCCGGGACGCAGTACCGCTCCCGGTAGAAGGGCCGGGCCTTGCGGAGCTTCACGGCGATGATCTCCGCGTCCGGGGCCGCGCCGGTGAAATCCTCCGTTTCCCGCCCGGCGGCCACGGAGGCCAGAAAGGTGCCGTGGCCGTCCTCGTCCCGCTGGGGGACGACGGCGTAAGGATCCTGGGAGGCCAAGGCCGCGTCGATCTCCGCCTTGGAATACTCCCGGCCCATCAGGAAGCCCTCCGGCGGCGGGCCCTCGGCGGTCTGGTCGTAGATGTATTGGATTTTGCTGCTGCCGTCCTCGTAGCGGAAGACCGGCTGGGTGTAGTCAATGCCCGTGTCCAGAAAGCCGATGAGCACCCCCCGGCCCTTGAGGTTCAGGTAAGGCTGGCTCTGGACCTGGGAGACCCCCGCCGCCTCCAGGGCGGGCCGGTCCAGAAGGCCCAGCACCACGGAGGCGGAGCTGACAAAGGCGGCCCCCAGGGCCTCCTCCAGGTGGTGGAAGTTCTCCTGCTTGATGTAGCCCAGGACGTAGCGCCCGGAGAGCATCTGCCCGATCACCACCTCGTTGGAGCGCTGGGCATAGGCGAAAAAGGCGTCGGTGGCCCGGGTGACGAAGTCCACCGTGTCCGGCGCGTGAATGAAGGCCAGCGCCTCGGGAGATAACGCCATGGTCAAAGCCCCCTTTCCAAATGACTGACCAGCTCGTTCATGGTCCCGCAGAGATTCAGCCGCCCATAACCCCACAGGGGGTTAGGGTAGGCCAGGAAGGGGCTGCGGAGGGCCCCCTTGCAGAGAAACGCCTTTACCCGCTGGCCGTAGAGGAAGGGGTCGTTCCCCTGAACCACGCCCCATTCCATCATCAGCGCCGCCGACCCGGAGACAAAGGGGGCCGCCATGCTGGTGCCGGTGAACACGTCGTAGCCGCCCCCCGGCTTGGCGGAGCGGACCGCCTCCGCCGGGGCGGTCAGGTCCAGGAGGACCCGGCCCGCGCAGTCCTGGTCCCCACGGCCGGAGAAGGGGCTGACGGTCTCCGTCTCCGGCCGGAAGCCCCCCACGGAGATGGGGTACAGCGCCGTGGCCGGGAGGGTGATGGTCAGATCCGGCTCCGGTTGGAGGAAGGCGGTGCGGTCGCTGACCTCCTCGATGGTGGGCAGCCACACGTCGAACCGGCCGTCGGCCACCTTTTTGCCGAAGCACCGCAGATTCCAGAGGCCGTCCAGTCCCCCCGGCGGAGCGTCCAGAAGGAACAGGACCTCCTGAGTGGCGGTATAGTGGGTGGGCACGCCGTAGAAGACCGCCGCCCGGATGGACCCGAAGCGAAGGAACCGGGTCCCTTCCGTCAAGGGTCCCGAAGTCTGCCCATTGGGCAGGACCAGCTCGAACACCGCGTCGTCAGCAAAGTTCTTCCAGAGAGAGAGATAAATCTGTGTGCGCCGGGTGGAGACGGTAAACTCCGCGTCCAGGGTCTCGTTTTCCGCCAGCCGCCCCCGGAAGTGGTGGGCCCCGGAGCCCTCGTTTCCGGCGGCGCAGACGACGACGCTCCGCCCCCGCTGGGAGGACTGGTCGATGTAGGACTCGAAGAGGCTCTGCCCCTGGTGGGAGCCGCAGTTGGTGCCGTAGCTCAGGTTCACCACGCAGGGCATCCGCCGTTCCTCCGCCTGGTCCAGCAGGTACTTCACCGCCCGCATGACATCCGTGGTCCGGGAGCTTGCAAGTTTCACGGCGGCGATGGCCGCCCCGGGGGCCGCTCCGCTCCGCCCGGCGGCGATGGCGGCGACGGCGGTGCCGTGGCCGCTCTCATCCGGAGCGTCCACCAGCCCGGCGGCGATTTCCGCCTTGGTATAGGCCGCCCCGTGAAGGAAGCCCCTGGGCGGCGTGCCCTGGGCCGTCATATCCCAGAGACCCACGACGCGGCTGGCCCCGTCCTCCCCCAGAAACTCCGGGTGCCGCAGGTCCAGGCCGGAGTCCACAAAGCCGATGAGCACCCCCTGCCCCGTCAGCCCCAGACCGGTCTCTCGCTGGACCGGGGGGATGCAGGACGCCTCCAGGCTCCGGTCCGCCAGGCTGCTGAGCCGCCGGGCGGGCTCATAGCAGGTGACCTGCCAGTGGGAAAGCAGCCGCTCCGGGGACTCCTCCCCCAGCTCCATGATGGCGAACTGGGCGTCCAGCAGCTCCGTGGGATAGCCCAGGGAGAGGATATCCCCTGTGTATTTGATGATGTATTCCATACAGCCCTCCTGTCCCGATGCTTTGGGCGGTGTCCGGGAGGCTCCGCCCGCATAGGATAGTATACGGAAAGGAGGAGCAGCCTTATGAATCCAACTTATACGGACAAAGGCAGCCTGCAGATCTTTGTCACGGCGGGGGAGACCCCGGACCCCATCCCGGGGGCCCGGGTCCGCATCACGGACCCTGCGGACGGCGCGGTGCTGGAGGAGGTAGCCGCCGATTCCTCGGGCCAGACCCCGTTTGTGGAGCTGCCCGCGCCGCCCATGGAGTGGTCCGTGGAGGAGGGGGCGGCGGAGCAGCGGCCCTACGCCGTCTACAACGTCACCGTTTTCGCCCCGGAGCGGGAGACCCTCCACATCGGCGGGGTGGAGCTTCTGCCCGCCGGGCGGGCCGTCCAGCGGGCCCCTCTGGCCCCTGCCCGGTCCGGGGGCTTCAACGTACACAACGTGCTTCTGCCGCCCCATGCCCTTTGGGGGGAACCCTCCAGCCGCCCGGAGGAGGCGGAGGTCAAGCCCCTGCCGGAGCCGGAGGGGCTGGTGGTCCTGCCGGAACCGGTGATTCCGGAGTTCGTGGTGGTCCACGCCGGACGGCCCGACGACGCCTCCGCCCAAAATTACTGGGTGCGGTTCAAGGACTATGTGAAGAACGTGGCGTGCAGCGAGATCTATTCCACCTGGCGGACGGAGGCCATCAAGGCCAACGTGCTGGCCATCATTTCCTTCACCCTGAACCGGGTTTACACCGAGTGGTACCGGGGGAAGGGCTATGATTTCACCGTCACCAGCTCCACGGCCTTCGACCAGTCCTACTCCCACGGGAGGACCATCTTCGAGGAAATCGGCGTGGTGGTGGACGATCTCTTCACCACCTACGTCACCAAGGAGGGCATCGCCCAGCCCCTGTTCACCCAGTACTGCGACGGGCGGCGGACCCAGTGCAGCGGCTTAAGCCAGTGGGGCTCCCAGGCCCTGGGAGAGCAGGGCTGGGACGCGGTGAGCATCCTGAAAAAGTACTACGGCGCGGACATCTACCTCAAGAGCGCGGAGAAGGTGGAGGGCGTTCCCCTGTCCTACGGCGGCGAGGTGCTGACTCTGGGCAGCGAGGGGGAGGCGGTGCGGACCGTCCAGAGCCAGCTGAACCGCGTCGCGGACAATTTCCCCGCCATCCCCAAGACCCCCGCGGACGGCGTTTACGGCCCCGCCACCCAGGCGGCGGTGACGGAGTTCCAGAAGATCTTCCATCTGCCCCAGACAGGCAGCGTGGATTTCGCCGCCTGGTACGAGATCTCCAACGTCTTCGTGGCGGTGTCCAAGATGGCCTGAGCCGCGTGGCCCCGTTTCTGGAGGACAGCGCCCAAAGCTCTGAAGCGCCTTACGGCCCAAACAATCCGTGTCCAATTTGCCATGACGGCTCGATGCGTTGCGAGTCTGAGCCCCTATGTAATCTTATCACAGAAGCGCGAAGGTATCTGGGATATCATGAACGCATCAACGCTAGGAGGTCTTGGCATGAAACCCAAAATGAGAACGAGGCGCAGGGCGGTCGTTGACACAAACGCCTGCGTTGCCTGCGGCTGCTGCGTGAAGGTCTGTCCTCTGTCCGCCATCCGGATATGGCACGGAGTCTGGGCGGATGTTGATCCGGGACGATGTGTGGGCTGCGGGAAGTGCGCAAAGGAGTGTCCCGCCTCCGTCATTGCCATCCAGGAGGTGCGGGCATGAAAAAACGCTGGTATGACTACCTGTGGATCGTGGAGCTCATCTATATGGCGCTGGGGTTTTTCAATATCCTGTTCGCCTGGCTGGGCATGCTGTTCTTTTGCATCCCATTGATCATCTCCCTCATCTGGGGCACAAAGGGCTACTGCAACCGCTACTGCGGCCGGGGGCAGCTGTTCGGCCTGCTGGGCGGACGCTTTGGACTGTCCCGCAAAAAGGACATTCCCCGGTGGATGAAAAGCAAAGGGTTCCGATACGGATTTTTGATGTTCTTCTTCGTCATGTTCTTTCAGATGCTGTGGACTACTTATCTGGTCTTTTCCGGCGCGCAGGACCTCCGACAGGTGATAACCCTTCTGTGGTCTTTGAAGCTGCCCTGGCACTGGGCTTATCACGGCACGCTTTTCCACCCGGGCGTCGCTCAGTTTGCCTTCGGCTTCTACAGCGTCATGCTGACCTCCACGGTTCTCGGCCTGATCACAATGGTCCTGTTTAAGCCCCGCAGCTGGTGCGTCTACTGCCCCATGGGCACCATGACGCAGATGATCTGCAAGGTCAAGAACCGGCAGGGTGACATTGTTACGGAACAAAAGTGAAAATTCGCTTATCATAAAATTACAACTTAAAGATAGAGGAGGACAGCAAATGTCTGCCATCAATATTAACAAAAGCAACTTTGTCGATGAGGTGATCCGCTCGGACCGGCCCGTCCTGCTGGACTTCTGGGCTCCCTGGTGCGGCCCCTGCCGCATGGTTGGTCCCATTCTGGAGGAGATTGCCCAGGAGCGCGGCGACATCAAAGTGGGCAAGATCAATGTGGATGAACAGCCGGAGCTGGCCGCCAAGTTCGGTGTGATGGGTATCCCCACCTTAGCCGTGCTGAAAAATGGGAAAATTACGGCCCAAGCCACGGGGGCCAGACCAAAGAGTCAGATTCTCGGGCTGCTGTAAGGGGGCGCGGCCATGGGATTTCTTGACTTTTTAAAAGGCCCCGATATTGATCAGGGAGTAAAAGAATTTCGGGAGACGCCCGGCGCGATTTTGCTGGACGTCCGCACCCCCCAGGAATATGGAGAGGGGCATATTCCCGGCAGCGTCAATGTGCCCCTCCAATCTCTCGGCGGACCCGGAGCCCTTCCCGCCGCAAAGGACGCCCCTCTGTTCGTCCACTGCCACAGCGGCGCCAGAAGCAGGCAGGCGGTGGGACAATTGGCCCGGTTGGGCTATACCAACGTAAAAAACATTGGCGGCATCGCCGCCTATACAGGAAAGGTGGAACGCTGACATGAAGGTAGTCATCATCGGCGGTGTGGCCGGGGGCGCGACGGCGGCGGCCCGGCTGCGCCGGCTGGACGAACAGGCGGAGATCGTGGTTTTTGAGCGGTCGGGATATGTCTCCTACGCCAACTGCGGCCTGCCCTATTACATCGGCGGGGTCATTGAGGCCCCCGAGGCCCTGACCCTGCAGACGCCCGAGAGCTTTTTCTCCCGGTTCCGCGTCACCATGAAGGTGCGCCATGAGGTCACCGCCGTCCATCCGGACAAAAAGACCGTCTCCGTGAAAAACCTGGAGACGGGGGAAGAATTTGAGGAGCCCTATGACAAGCTGATCCTGTCCCCCGGCGCCAAGCCCACCCAGCCCAGGCTTCCCGGCGTGGGGCTGGAAAAGCTCTTCACTCTGCGGACGGTGGAGGATACCTTCCGCATCAGAAACTACATTCAGGAGAACCGCCCCAAATCCGCCGTGCTGGCGGGCGGCGGCTTCATCAGCCTGGAGCTGGCGGAGAACCTGCGGGAATTGGGGATGGAGGTCACCATCGTCCAGCGGCCCAAGCAGCTGATGAATCCCTTTGACCCGGATATGGCGGCCTTTATCCACAACGAAGTGAGGCGGCATGGCATCCGGCTGGCTCTGGGACACACCGTGGAGGGCTTTCAGGAGAAGGACGGCGGCGTGGACGTGCTGCTCAAGGACGCGGCGCCTCTTCACGCCGACATGGTGGCGCTGGCCATCGGCGTCACGCCGGACACCGCTCTTGCAAAGGAAGCGGGCCTGGAGCTGGGGCTCAAAGGCAGCATTGTGGTCAATGACCGGATGGAGACCTCCGCCCCGGATATCTATGCCGTGGGGGACGCGGTTCAGGTAAGGCACTACGTCACCGGGCAGGACGCGGTGATCTCTCTGGCGGGTCCCGCCAACAAGCAGGGCCGCATCGCGGCGGACAACATCTGCGGCGGGAACAGCCGGTATCTTGGCTCTCAGGGCAGCAGCGTCCTCAAGGTTTTCGATCTGACGGCGGCCTCCACCGGCGTCAACGAGACCAACGCCCGGAAGGCCGGACTGGATGTGGACGCGGTCATTCTCTCTCCCATGAGCCACGCGGGCTACTACCCCGGGGGAAAGCTTATGACGATGAAGGTGGTTTTTGAAAAGAAAACGCACCGTCTCTTAGGGGCGCAGATCGTGGGCTACGAGGGAGTGGATAAACGGATCGACGTGCTGGCCACGGCTATCCACGCCGGGCTGACGGCCATCCAGCTGAAGAACCTGGATCTGGCTTACGCGCCGCCCTACTCCTCCGCCAAGGACCCGGTAAACATGGCGGGCTTTATGATTGAAAACCTCGCCAAGGAGGTCGTAAAGCAGTTCCATATCCAAGATCTAGACGGCCTGCCTAGAGACGGCAGCGTAACGCTGCTGGACGCCCGGACGCCTCAGGAGTACGCGGGCGGTCATATCGAGGGCTTCCGAAATATCCCCGTGGATGAGCTGCGGGAGCGGCTGAATGAGGTGGAGCCGGGCAAGCCGGTCTACGTCATCTGTCAAAGCGGCCTGCGCAGCTATATCGCCTGCCGTATCCTAGCTGGGTATGGCTTTGACGTCTACAACTTCGCGGGCGGCTTCCGATACTATGACGCCGTGGTCAACGACCGCCGCCTGATCGAATCAGCGACGGCCTGCGGCATGGACCAATAGACTATGAACACCCCTCCTCAGGCCCCAAACGGGGCCGGGGAGGGGCGCTTTCAGGTCTCCGCCAGAGCGCGGAGCTTTTTTTCATCCAGGAGCTCCACAACGCCTCGAGACAGCTGAACCATGCCCTCGCTCTGAAAATAGCGGAGCATCCGGGTGACCACCTCCCGATGCGTTCCCAGGTGGTTGGCGATGATCTCGTGGGTGAGCGCCAGCCGGTCTGTGCCCTCAATGGCGGACTCCTCCAGCAAAAAGGCGGCAACCCGTTTATCCATGCTGTTCCACATAACCTGTTCCATCAGCCACATGACCTCTGAAAATCGGGAGGCCATGATCTCGTTGGTGTAGTTGGCCGCGGGCGCGGATTCCTCCATGATCTGCCGGTATACCTCCGCGGGGATGATCCAAAGGTCCGTATCCTTCTCCGCCTCAATGGTGATGTCAAATTGGATGCTCCGCAGCATGCAGGAGGCCGAAAACAGGCAGAGGTCTCGGTCAAACAGACGGTAGATGGTGACCTCCCGGCCCGCCTCCGAGAGGATATAGGCCCGGAGCTGACCGGACCGCACCAGCAGCAGCCCGGTACAGTCCATGCTGCCGCTGTGGATCACGGTCCCTTTTTTGATCCGTCGGGGGGTCAGGCCGGCAAGGATACTGCCCTGCTGGGCCGCCGACAATTTGTTCCACACGGGGAAACAGTCCTGAAATTCCATCTGCATCCTCCTTGTTGGCTGATGAGGCAGAGATGGAGCGCCCGACTCATCTCCGCCGCTTTGATTATATCACAATGCCGCCGCTTTAGAAAGACGCATCTATGGAGAATATCCGCCCACGGCGCGAAATCGGCGGAATGGAAGAAGCCGTTTCCCGGCTCCGGCACGGCCGCCGGTATGCGCGGCTTCCTCTCAGCGCAATACGGCTTGAAACAGATAAAACTCATCCCGCCTCTTGAAAAAGGGAAGGCAGTGTGCTATACTCTCACAGAGAAGTCGCATATTATGAGTAAATCTGGATTTTTTGCCAAACAAACGTTTGAACAGCGGTAAAAAGTTTTCTTCTACAAAATAGGAAAGGCGGAAAAGGCGTGGAATACATACTGGAAATGAGAGACATCAGCAAATCTTTTCCGGGGGTAAAAGCACTGGATCATGTGCAGCTCAAGGTAAAGCCAGGCGAAGTCCATGCGCTCATGGGAGAAAACGGAGCCGGCAAATCGACCCTGATGAAGATTCTGATGGGGATCTATAAGAAGGACAAGGGCGGGGAAATTCTCTTTAACGGTCAGCCCTACGAGGTGTCCAACCCCAAGGAGGCCATGGACGTGGGCGTGGCCATGATCCACCAGGAGCTGAACCCGATTTTTGATATGACGGTCTACGAAAATATTTTCGCGGGCCGGGAGATCAGCAAATACGGCCTGGTTGACAAGAAGGCGGAGATCGAGGCGGCGGCAAAGCTGATTCAGGAATGCGGCCTGCACGTCTCCCCCACCGACACCCTGCGGGGACTGACGGTGGCCCAGTGCCAGCTGATTGAGATCATCAAAGCCATCTCCGTGGACGCGAAGGTCATCATCATGGATGAGCCCACGGCGGCTATCAGCGACCGGGAGGTGGAGATCCTCTTCGACCACATCCGCCGCCTGAAGGAACAGGGCGTGGCCATCATCTACATCTCCCACCGCATGAACGAGATCTTCTCCATCTGCGACCGCGTCACGGTTTACCGGGACGGCCAGTATATCGGCAGCGGAGAAACCAAAGACCTGGATGAGAACCAGCTGATCAAGATGATGGTGGGCCGGGAAATCGTGGACGTCTTCCCGAAGACGCCCGCGGACATCGGAGAGGTGGTCTTCGAGGCCCGGAACATCTCCCGGAGCGACCGGAAGGTGAAGGACGTCAGCATCTCCGTGCGCCGGGGCGAGATCCTGGGCATCGGCGGCCTGGTGGGCGCGGGCCGGAGCGAGCTGGTGGAGAGCATCTTCGGCATGCACCGGATGAGCGGCGGCGAAATCTACGTGAAAGGCGAACGGGTCCAGGTCCGTTCCCCTCAGGATATTATCAAAAGGGGCGTCGCCCTGGTGACGGAGGACCGCAAGATCACGGGGCTGAACCTGGTGGCCTCCATTAACGACAATATCGCCGTGGTGGCCATCCGAAAGCTGCTGAGCAGCGGCCTGTACAGCAAAAAGAAAGCCCGGCAGGCGGCCCAGGAGTACATCGAAAAGCTGAAAATCAAGACGCCCTCCGTCGATCAGATCGTAGGCGACCTGTCCGGCGGAAACCAGCAGAAGGTAGTCATCGCCAAATGGCTGCTGAACGACCCGGACATCATCATCATGGATGAGCCCACCCGGGGCATCGACGTGGGCGCCAAGCGGGACATTTACATCCTGATCGGCAGTCTGGTGCAGCAGGGCAAATCCGTCATCATGATCTCCTCGGAAATTCCGGAGCTGATGGGCGTCTGCGACCGCATCGCCGTCATGGCGGAGGGCCGCCTCTCCGGCGAGGTGCGCCGGGAGGAGTTCTCCCAGGAGCGCATCATGGCCCTGGCCTCGGCGATCCAAGTTTAAAGAAAGTGGGGATGAGCGATATGAGGGAAAACAAGAAGGAAACGAGCAATGTAAAGGCCCTGGTCAGCAAATACTTCATCTTTATTATTTTCCTGGTGGTCGTGATCGTGCTGGCCATGCTCAAGCCGAGCTTCATCAAGCCCAGCAACCTGGTCAACATTTTAAAGCAAGTGTCCATCAACGGTATCCTCTCCTTCGGCATGATGTTCGTCATCGTGGCGGGGGGCTTCGACATGTCCGTGGGCTCCACCATCGCTTTCAGCGGCGTCATCGCCGCCATGCTGGGCCGGGGTCAGGTGCCCCTCATCGTGCCCCTGCTGGCGGCCATGATCATCGGCCTGCTGGTAGGCGTCGTCAACGGCGTCGGGGTCTCCATCGGAGACATTCCCCCCTTCATCATGACCTTGGGCACCATGACGGGCGTCCGGGGACTGGCCCTGCTGGCCTCCCACGGAAAGCCCATCACCGGCATCACGGCGGAGTACAAGGCCATCGCCGCCAGCTCCGTGCTGGGGATCCCCACGCTGGCCATCTGCCTGATCGTCGTGGCGGTCATCTGCTCCTTCGTGCTGGAAAAGACGGTATACGGACGCCGGGTGTACGCCTGCGGCGGCAACGCCCTGGCGGCCCGGTCCGCCGGCATCAACACCACGGCCATGAAGATCTCCACCTTTGCCATCGCCGGACTCCTGGCAGGGCTGTGCGGCTTCCTGATGACCTCCCGGGTCACCATCGGACAGCCCACGGCGGCGGAGAGCTATGAGATGGACGCCATCGCGGCCTGCGTCATCGGCGGCGTGTCTATGTCCGGCGGCGTGGGCAAGCCCATGGGGGTCGTCATCGGCGCTTTGCTGATCACCGTCATCGCCAACGGCCTGGATATCCTGGGCGTGTCTCCCCACTGGCAGAAGGTGGTCAAGGGCCTGATCATCGTCATCGCGGTATTGATCGATGTAAAAGGAAAGAGCAAGAATGACTGATTTGACGTCCTGTCATGTCAATCGTCCGAAGGGCTGTATCCTTTACATATATCATGTTTTGGAGGAAAGAATCA
The DNA here is from genome assembly GCA_947244595.1 of uncultured Oscillibacter sp. Classification (GTDB taxonomy): domain Bacteria; phylum Bacillota; class Clostridia; order Oscillospirales; family Oscillospiraceae; genus Oscillibacter. The sequence continues at coordinate 13,123 of CAMXKT010000035.1, forward strand.
TGAAAAGAGCGAAGAAACTTCTGGCACTTCTCACAGCGGGCGTGCTTTCCGCCGCCCTCCTCACGGGCTGCGGCGGCTCCCCGGCTGGCGGCGACAGTTCCAGCGGCGGGGATACCAGCGCCCCCGCGGACGGCGGCTCCTCTGAGAGCTACAAGATCGCCCTCATCCAGCAGCACCAGACCAACGCGTTCCAGATCACCGTTTCCGACGCGGCCACCGCGAAGGCGGCGGAGCTGGGCGTCGACCTCACCATCCTGAGCGCCGATCAGGACGCGGCTACCCAGATCAGCCAGATCGAGCAGTGCGTATCCGAGGAGTTCGACGCCATCCTGTTCGAGCCCGTGGATCCGGACGCCCTGGGCGCCGCCTCCAAGGCGGCGGCTGACGCCGGTGTGGTGGTCATCAACATCATCTCCGCCTGCACCGACTGGGAAAGCTACGGCATCGCGGCCCTCTCCTGCGGCGACAACGTGACCGCCGGTGAGACCGAAATGCAGCACATTGCCGACCTGCTGGAAGGCAAGGGCAACATCGCCATCCTGACCGGCCCCTCCGGCGACTCCGGCGGCCTGCAGAGAATGGAAGGCTATGAGAACATCCTCGCCAACTATCCCGACATTGTTCAGGTTGTCGAGCCCGCCGACTGCTCCTGGGATACCGCCAGCGCCCAGTCCACCGTGGAGAGCTGGCTGTCCGCCTATGACCTGGACGCCATCGTCTGCGAAAACGACGGCATGGCGGTCGGCGCGGGCAACGCGGCGGGAGCCAACAGCGGAATCTTCATCGCCGGAGTGGACGGAACCCCCGACGGCTTTGAGGCCATCAACGACGGCCGGATTACCGGCACGGTCTCCCAGGACGGCGGCGCCATGGCGGCCAACGGCATCGAAGCCGCTGTGACCCTGCTGAAGGGTGAAAAGCTGGAAAACAATACCATCATCACCACCAATGTGTGGATTGACGCCTCCAACGTGGCGGATTACCAGTAATTGAAGCACTATCCGACGCAATATGAAAACGGCTGCCCGATGATTCGGGCAGCCGTTTTTTTGCAGGAGGCGGAGACCTGCGTTCATTCCGTCAAAGAGGCAAAGTTGTAGACTATAACATCAGCTAATGTATTCGTCTACATCTAAAAGAAGAAATACCGTCATTATCTGATGTAAGAATTAGATAGCGGAGGCATGAGATATGGTAAAGCTGAACGTGCTGGAACTTCTGGAACAGCAGGGGCGGTCCAAGTACTGGCTGTACAAACAGCTGGGCATGAGCTATCAGAACTTTAACCGGATGGTCCGCAACGAGACCCAGTCCATCAAGCTGGAGCGGATCGAAACCCTGTGCATGCTGCTGAACTGCACGCCCAACGACCTGTTCTCCATCAATTGGGAGCGGGCGGATTCCAGCAGCAATTAAAGCGGCATGAAAACAACATTCAATCCGTCGGTCCTCTGGGCGGTCCTGGCGGCGGCGCTCTACGCCCTCAATTCGCCGGTCTCCAAGCTGCTGCTGGAATCGGTGACGCCCACCATGATGGCGGCGTTTCTCTACCTGGGCGCTGGGCTCGGAATGGCGGTTCTGGGGCTGGTTCGCAAAGCGGTGGAACGCGCGCCGCGGGAACGGCATCTGTCCCGAAAGGACCTCCCGTACACCGTTGGCATGGTGGCCCTGGACATCGCGGCCCCCATTTTCCTGATGACCGGGCTGGCCCGGACGGCCCCGGCCAACGTGTCCCTGCTGAATAACTTCGAGATCGTGGCCACCTCCCTGATCGCGCTGGTGATTTTCAAGGAGGCCGTCAGCCGCCGCCTGTGGCTGGCCATTGGGCTCATCACGCTGTCCAGCGTGGTGCTGTCCCTGGAGGACGCCGGGAGCTTTCAATTCTCCGTCGGTTCCGTGTTTGTCCTTCTGGCCTGTGTCTGCTGGGGCTTTGAGAACAACTGCACTCGCATGATGTCCCAGAGCGACCCGCTGGAGATCGTTGTGATCAAGGGCTTCGGCTCCGGGCTGGGGTCTCTGGTCATCGCCCTGGCGATTGGAGAACCGCTGCCGGGCGGGAGGCTGATTCCCATGGTCCTGCTGCTGGGCTTTGTGGCCTATGGCCTGAGTATCTTCTTCTACGTCTACGCCCAGCGCAGGCTGGGAGCGGCCATGACCAGCGCGTTTTACGCCGTCGCGCCGTTTATCGGCGTGGCCCTCTCCTTCCTGATATTCCGGGACCCTCCGGGCCCTCGCTTTTTCATCGCGCTGGCGATCATGATCGCCGGGGCCTATTGTCAACGCCAGTGATAAAATGTAAAAAAAGGCCGAGGAAAAAATGTAGTTTT
>CAMXKT010000036.1 GCA_947244595.1 uncultured Oscillibacter sp.
AAACTACAAAATTTCTTCGGCGTTTTCTTACAATTTCAAATTGGCGTTGACACATCAAAGAACGGTAATGCGTCCAGCTCAATTCGGAACGCAGTGCGTTCACATTTGGAAACGTCAAGTAAAACTGCCGCATGTACCTCAGATTGCGGAGGCTAAAGCCTTTCCCAAACTCAGCCACCATCCGCTCAGAAATGTACTGGAGCACCTGCTTGCCGTAAGCGGCCCGGTCGTTTTCCCCGCAGGCTTCAAAAATCGACTTGCCAATCTTCCAATAGGCCGTCACCATGGCGGCGTTTACCGCCGCATAGACCTGCCCCTGGGCCTCGATGACATAGCCCCGGATGGAGCGATAGGCGTCCTCCGATTGGGGGGTGTCCGGCAGGTTTTCCCGTATTGTCAATTCATCCATCAAATGGTCCTTTCTAGCCCAGATCAATTTTGACCTTCTCCGTCAAATAAATGCGTCATGTAATCCTGCCGCCCGTCCAGGACCCGGGTGACTTCTATTCGGTCCTCATTGACCCGGTAGAAAATCAGCCGCTTGGAGACCACCAGGAACCGGAGGTCTGTCTCCAGTTCCAATTTGCTGCTCAGCGGTGTTCCCATGTACGGCTGATCCGACAGCTGGGAAATCGCCCTCGCGATTCGCTGTGTCAGCGCCAGGGCGGCTTTCTTGTTGTGCAGTCTTTGGCGGATGTACTGCTCCGTCTCCCGGATATCGTCAATGGCGGTTTTCTTGTAGAAAATCCTCATTGCTCCACACCCAGGAGGCGCAGCGCGTCCTTTTCCTCGTAGAGCTCCGTGCATTCGTCGCCTGTCTTCAGCTCCCGCACCAGCCGGGCCAGCGCCTTGGCCTTGACGATCTCGGCGTTCTCCTCCGTCACCGGGAAGGGAAAGCCTCCCGCGTTTAAAGACTGCTGGAAAAAGACGTTGATGGCGTCGGTAAGTGTTAGGCCGTTTCTTGCATAGACGACCTCCAGTTCCTTGCGGACCTCCGGGCTGATGCGGAGACGGAACATATCGGTTTTAGGAGATGACAGGATCGTTTTCATGGCAGAGCCCTCCTTTGAGGATAGTATACCACTCAGAGGGCAAACAATCAATAGCGTAGCAACAAAATCGCTACAAAATCTATTGCCTTTATGTACCCCACCCCATCCTCCTCTCCAGCCCCAGCATTCCCCCGCAAAACCGCTCCCACGGCTCCAACGTTATCAGCGACGGGTCCGCCTCTCTGATTTGTTTTTTCACGCTTGCAATTCCGCTTCCGGAACGCTATAATTTAAAATGTTGAATTATTTGCGTTTCGGCTTTAATGCAAAGGAGGATCCCCCTATGAATTTCGTCTTCATCTCCCCCAACTTCCCCGAGGCCTACCGCTGGTTCTGTATCCGCCTCAAGGAGAACGGGGTCAACGTCCTGGGCGTGGGGGACGCGCCCTACGACTTCCTGCACCCGGATTTGAAGCGGGCCCTGACGGAGTACTACCGGGTGGACAGCCTGGAGGATTACGATCAGGCCCTCCGGGCCCTGGGGTACTTCACCGGGCGGTATGGGAAGATCGACTGGGTGGAGAGCAGCAACGAATACTGGCTGGAGCTGGACGCCCGGCTCCGGACGGACTTCAACATCACCACCGGCCCTCGGGCCCACGAGATCGAAAAGTACAAGAGCAAGCTGGCCATGAAGGAGTACTACAAGCGGGCCGGCGTCCCCTGCGCCCGGTGCGCCCCGGTGACGGACCTGGAAGCGGGCCTGGCCTTTGTCCGGGAGGCGGGCTATCCCGTCATCGTCAAGCCGGACAACGGCGTGGGGGCCGTGGCCACCTGGAAGCTGGAGAACGAGGAGGACCTGCGCCGCTTCTTTCAGGACCCGCCGGAGGCCCTGTACCTCATGGAGGAGTATGTCTCCGGCTCCGTCACCACCTACGACGGCGTATGCGATTCCAAGGGGGAGGTCCTCTTCGCCGCCAGCCACGTGACCCGGAACTCCATCATGGATATGGTAAATAAGCACGTGCCCACCTACTACTATGTGGACAAGCAGGTCCCCCCGGACGTGGAGGCGGCGGGCAAGGCCACGCTCAAGGCCTTCGGCGCGTCCAGCCGCTTCTTCCACCTGGAGTTCTTCCGCCTGACGGAGGCCAAGCCGGGCCTGGGAGAGGTGGGGGATATCGTGGCCCTGGAAGTCAACATGCGCCCCGCCGGGGGCTATACCCCGGACATGCTGGACTTCGGCCAGAGCGTGGATGTGTACCAGATCTGGGCGGACATGGTGGCCTTCGACGAGCTGCGCCACACTTACATCGGGCCCCATACCTACTGCGTCTATGCCGGGCGGCGGGACGAGGTGCGCTACGCCGTGTCCCTGGGCCAGCTGGAGGCCCGCTGCGGCGACCGGGCCCGGCTCTTCACCCGGATGCCCGACGCCCTGGCGGGCACCATGGGAAACCAGGTGGCCATCGCCTGCTTCGACACCATGGAGGAAGTGGACCTGTTTGTCAAGGCGGCCTTCCGCCTGCGGGAGGAATAGAGACCGAGGGGCGGCCTGGGCCGTCCCTTTTCTCATGGAAAAAATTTTTTCTCAAGGCCGGGAACTTTTCTCCCCGTCCCGCCGTCTACCCATCAGAAGCAATTCCACAAGACCATTTTGACACAAGGAGATTGAACATGAAAAAGAAGTTACTCGCGCTGACCCTGGCGCTGGTCCTCGCCCTGTCCCTGGCCGCCTGCGGCGGCGGAACCGACGCCCCCGCCCAGGACGATACGCCCAACACCCCCGAAATCAGCACCCCCGAAGGCGGCGACGCCGCCGCCCCCGAGCCCTCCGCCCCCGGAGAGGCCGATCCCCCCGAGGCCCCCGCCGAACCCGAGGAGGACGTGGACCTGACCGCCTTTTACAACACCCTTCGGGAGAAGAACACCTGGCCGGAGCTGATGGACCTGACCACAGACGCGAACATGAAGGAGATGCTGGACGCCTACTACCCCGGCCTGTCGGGGATTGCTACCAAGCAGTGCGGGGTCTACATCGCCGCCATCTCCGCCGCTGTGGGCGAGCTGGCCTTGGTGGAGGTGGAGAACGCCGACGACGTGCAGGCGGTGGAGGACGTCTTCCAGGCCCGGATCGACTACCAGGTGGGAGACGACACGAACCCCGGCGGGGCTTGGTATCCCGAAACCATCGAGGGGTGGAAGACCAGCTCCTACATCGTCAGCCACGGCAATTACGTGATGCTGGCGGTGGGAGACGCGGCGGAGGCCGCCGTGGAGAGCTTTGAGGCGCTGTTCGCGTAAGAGAAAAGTTTTCATAGAGAGGAAAAGGGCGGACACATAGGTCCGCCCTTTTCTGTTCCGCTGCAGGGTGATTCCCCGGGGAGATTTGACAAAATACAGCGGGTTTGGTATGATGAAACCGGAAGGACGTTGTTGCATAAAGGCGGTTGGCCCACCGTTTGTACCCTGACCCCCTAATTGGGGGTTCCCGCAAAATCCGCAGATTTTGTTGGGAAAGGAGGCGCAAGGAAGCGGAGGAGGGGATGCCCGAAAGGGCGCCTCACCCGAAGCGAACTTTGCGACGACGAGGGGAGGTGGTGCGAATGTGGAAAAGGCGGCTTTTTGCCGTGCTGCGCTTCCTGGCGCTTTGCGTCATGTGGGCGTGGTTACTTACCACAAAAGCGTGTTGACCGTCCGGCTGGTCCCCGAACGGTCAACATAGTTTGGCTGTGAGAGTGGGCTGACCGCTGTGCGGCAACGCCCTTCCATGTTTATTATATCAAATCAGGCCGCCTTGTCAAGTAACAGGGCGGGCTTTTTTGCGCCCATAAACTTACAGGTTTTTCAGCACGCCGCTTTCCTCGTTGAAGGCGTTGATCAGCTCGTCCAGATCCTTGGCCTGGGCGTGAACCGCGTCCCAGGTGCCCTCCACGTCGTACCACAGGGCGTTCAGGTCGTGCATGTCCTTCCCCTGCTGCTCCACCCAGGTGTAGTATTTCAGGTGGTGGACCCGCTTCCGGTCCGCGTAGGTCAGCTCCAGGAGATTGTCCGTCTTGAGGCCCAGGATGTGGAGATGGTGGTCCAGCCGGGCTTCCTCTGCGGTGTACGCGCCGAACTGGCCGTTCAGCTCCTGGACCCGGCTCTGGTACATGACGGCGGAGTCCGTCAGGACGGTGCCCACCACGTCCCGGCTGGTGAACTCGTAGTACTTGGCCATCTTGATGCAGCAGAGGACGTTGGCGATGCCGGAGATGCCCAGCCACGTCAGCTTCTCCACCAGGACGGGATCCAGCTTCAACGTGTGCAGCAGATAGTCTTGCCCCTCCGGGGTGTTGAAGAGGCGCAGGAGCCGCTGGGAGTCCTCGTCGTCTATGGCGATGGCCATATCCGTGTTTTTCACATTGTGGATCCAGGGGATGTGCTTGTCTCCGATGCCCTCGATCCGGTGGCCCCCGAAGCCGTTGTTCAGGATGGTGGGGCACTGGAGGGCCTCGCCCACGCCCAGCTTCAAATGGGGATAGCGCTCCTTGAGCAGGTCCCCGGCGCTCATGGTCCCGGCGGAACCGGAGGTGAAGCAGGCTCCGGCGAAGCGCTCTCCGGGGCGCTTGACCGCTTCGAACACGTCCGCCAGGGCCGTGCCGGTCACGTTGTAGTGCCAGAGGGGATTCCCCATCTCCTCGAACTGGTTGAAGATCATGTACTGGGGATCCAGCTTCAGTTCGTTGGTCTTGTCGAAGATCTCCTTGACGTTGGACTCGCAGCCGGGGGTGGCAATCACTTCGGCCCCGATCTCGTGGAGCCAGTCGAAGCGCTCCTGGCTCATCTCCGCCGGGAGGATGGCCACGCCCTGGGCCCCCAGCAGCTTGGAGTTGAAGGCGCCGCCCCGGCAGTAGTTGCCGGTGGAGGGCCAGACGGCCTTGTGTTTGTCCACGTCGAACTGGCCCGTCACCAGCCGGGGGGCCAGGCACCCGAAGGACGCGCCCACCTTGTGGCAGCCCGTGGGGAACCACTTGCCCACCATGGCCACGATGCGGCAGGGCACGCCGGTGAGTTCCGGGGGCAGCTCGATGAAGTTGGGGACGGCCTGGAAGAGGCCGCCGGACTCCTTGGCCTCGTTCTTCCAGGTGACCCGGAAGAGGTTCAGGGGGTTCACGTCCCAGAGGCCCACGTCCTTGAGCTTGTCTTTGACCTTGCCGGGGATGAGGTCGGGATTCTGCATCTGGGCGATGGTGGGGATGAGGATGTTGTTCTCCCGGGCCTTTTTCAGGTTGTGTTCCAGTCCCTGGCGGTTGATGGTGAGATCGATCATGTCAATTGCCCTCCTGTTTGTTCATATCAATATAGGAATACAGGGTGTACTTGGAGATGCCGAAGTATTTGGCCACCTTGTCCCCGGACTTGGTGATCAGGAAGGCCCCGTTCTGGCTGAGGAACTGGATGGCCTTGACCTTGTCCTCTTTGTTCATGACGGCGGCGGGCTTGCCCACCAGGGCCACGGACTGCTGAATCAGCTCGTCCAGCAGGTCGCTGACGTTGGTGATGCGCTCCGGCTCGGAGGGAACCTCCTCCCCGGTGGAGACCAGGTCCCGGAGGGCCTCCTCCATAAGGATGAGGCGGGAGATGTCGTAGTTGATGGCCAGGATGGCGGAGACCTTCCCCTTTCGGTCCCGGATGTAGACCGTGGAGGATTTCAGGATCTTGCCGTCCGGCGTCTTGGTGAGGTAACAGAGGTGGTCCTTGGGCTCCGGGTCCTGGGTGCGCAGCTGCTCCATCACCACGTTGGACGCGCCGTCCCCCACCTTCCGCCCCGACACGTGGCCGTTGGCGATGAAGACGATGGAGCGGTCCGGATCCTTGCTCAAATCGTGGATGGCCACCTCGCAGCTCGAGCCGAACTGGGCGGCGATGCCGGCGGCCACCTGGCGCAGGAGCTCCAGCTTGCTGTTTTCCGTGGGTGATCCCCCCTTTTCGCTTGTTTTTTTATGGAAAGCCACTGATTCACGCTATCATCATACCACGAAGTTTCGGAGAAATCAACAGCAATTCAAAAAAATTTTTTGGTTTTCAAAAATTTTGTTTGACAACGGAAAATCTTGTGGTATGATAAGGCTGTAGGGAACAGACGGCGAAGACGCGAAGCCGTCAAATATAAAAATTTTAACGGAGGTCTGCATCATGGATTTCGAGAAGATCAAGTCTGCGGCGGAGGGTTACAAGGCGGGGATGTCCCGGTTCCTGCGGGACATGATTTCTCACCCCAGCGAGAGCTGTGAAGAAAAGGAAGTTGTGATGTGCATCAAGGCCGAGATGGAAAAGCTGGGCTTTGACAAGGTGGAGATCGACGGCCTGGGCAATGTCATCGGCTGGATGGGCCAGGGCGAAAAAATCATCGCCATCGACTCCCACATCGACACCGTGGGAATCGGAAACATCAACAACTGGGAAGCGGACCCCTATCAGGGCTATGAGACCGAGGACATCATCTTCGGCCGGGGCGGCAGCGACCAGGAGGGCGGCATGGCCTCCGCCGTGTACGGAGCCAAGATCATGAAGGACCTGGGGCTCATCCCCGAGGGCTACAAGATCATGGTGGTGGGCTCCGTTCAGGAGGAGGACTGCGACGGCATGTGCTGGCAGTACATCGTCAACAAGTACTTCCAGGGTCCCGAGGACGCCCGCTCCAAGATCGAGTTCGTCATCTCCACCGAGCCCACCGACGGCGGCATCTACCGGGGCCACCGGGGCCGGATGGAAATCCGGGTGGACGTGAAGGGCATCAGCTGCCACGGCTCCGCCCCCCACCGGGGCGACAACGCCATCTACAAAATGGCCGACATCCTCCAGGATGTCCGGGCCCTGAACGAGAACGGCGACGGCCCCTCCAACGAGGTCAAGGGCCTGGTCAAGATGCTGAATCCCGAGTTCAACCCCCAGCATTACGAGGACGCCCAGTTCCTGGGCCGGGGCACCTGCACCACCAGCCAGATCTTCTACACCTCTCCCAGCCGCTGCGCCGTGGCAGACAGCTGCTCCATCTCCATCGACCGGCGCATGACCGCCGGAGAGACCTGGGACTCCTGCCTGGAGGAGATCCGGCAGCTGCCCAGCGTGAAGAAATACGGGGACGACGTGAAGGTCTCTATGTACATGTACGACCGTCCCGCCTGGACGGGCACCGTCTATGAGACCGAGTGCTTCTTCCCCACCTGGATCAACAAGGCCGGCGCCGCCCATGTCCAGGCCCTGGTGGACGCCCACCACGCCCTCTGGGGCGAGGAGCGCATCGGCCACGCCGACGCGGACCAGGCCAAGGACGCCATGCACCTGCGCACCGGCCGCCCCCTGACGGACAAGTGGACCTTCTCCACCAACTGCGTCTCCATCCAGGGCCGGTACGGCATCCCCTGCGTGGGCTTCGGCCCCGGCGCGGAGTCTCAGGCTCACGCCCCCAATGAGATCACCTGGAAGCAGGATCTGGTGACCTGCGCCGCTCTGTACGCCGCCGCCATTCCCCTGTACAAGCCGGAGAACAAGACCGCCGACGTGACCGAGTTCCGCCAGAGCCTGACGGATAACGACATCAAATAAGAAACGTACGTCTACCGAACACCAAAAAATAAATTAAAGGAGAACATCCGTTATGTCTAAGACCATCGAGCTGGCGCAGCACCTGGAAAAGCTGCACATCAACAACATGTACAAGTCCGACTTCTACTGGACCTGGGACAAGACCGACGAGGAGCTGGACGCCATCTTCACCGTGGCCGACGCTCTGCGGGACCTGCGTGAGCGCAACAAGTCCACCCGCATTTTTGACTCCGGCCTGGGAATCTCCATCTTCCGGGACAACTCCACCCGGACCCGCTTCTCCTTCGCCTCCGCCTGCAACCTGCTGGGCCTCACCGTCCAGGACCTGGACGAGAAGAAATCCCAGATCGCCCACGGCGAGACCGTCCGGGAGACCGCCAACATGGTCTCCTTCATGGCCGACGTCATCGGCATCCGGGACGACATGTTCATCGGCGAGGGCCACAAGTACCAGAAGACCTTCATGGACGCCGTGAAGGAGGGCTACCGGGACGGCATCCTGGAGCAGCAGCCCACCCTGGTGAACCTCCAGTGCGACGTGGACCACCCCACCCAGTGCATGGCCGACATGCTCCACATCATCCACCAGTTCGGCGGCGTGGAAAACCTGAAGGGCAAGAAAATCGCCATGACCTGGGCCTACTCCCCCAGCTACGGAAAGCCCCTCTCCGTGCCTCAGGGCGTCATCGGATTGATGACCCGCTTCGGCATGGACGTGGTCCTGGCCCATCCCGAGGGCTATGACGTGATGCCTGAGGTGGAGGAGATCGCCAAGAAAAACGCCGCCGCCACCGGCGGAAGCTACAAGAAGGTAGCCACCATGGAAGAGGCCTTCCAGGACGCGGACATCGTGTATCCCAAGAGCTGGGCTCCCTTCGCCGCCATGGAGGAGCGGACCAAGCTCTATCAGGCCGGAGACCAGGCGGGTATCGACGCCCTGGAGCAGAAGCTCCTGGCCCAGAACGCCCAGCACAAGGACTGGACCTGCTCCGAAGAGATGATGAAGAAGACCCGGAACGGCTCCGCCCTGTACCTCCACTGCCTGCCCGCCGACATCACCGGCCTCAGCTGCCCCGAGGGCGAGGTGGACAACAGCGTGTTCGACCGCTATCTGGTGCCCCTGTACAAGGAAGCCAGCTACAAGCCCTATGTCATCGCGGCCATGATCATGATGAGCAAGGTCAAGGACCCCGTGTCCGCCCTCATGGCCCTGGACACCGCCGACAAGCGGAAGTTCTTCTAAGGAGCCGCGCGTCATGGGTAAACGTATCGTAGTCGCCCTGGGCGGCAACGCCCTGGGCAATAACCTGCCGGAGCAGATGGCGGCGGTGAAGCAGACCGCCCGGGCCATCGCGGACCTCATCGAGGGAGGCAACGAAGTCGTGGTGGCCCACGGCAACGGCCCCCAGGTGGGCATGATCCAGAAGGCCATGGCGGAGCTCACCCGCTCCAACCCCGAGAAGTACATCCCCTGCCCCCTGTCCGTGTGCGTGGCCATGAGCCAGGGCTACATCGGCTACGACCTGCAGAACGCCCTGCGGGAAGAGCTGCTGGACCGGGGGATCAACAAGGGCGTGGCCACGGTCCTCACCCAGGTGGAGGTGGACCCCACGGACCCCGCCTTCGAGCATCCCACCAAGCCCATCGGCGCCTTCATGACCAAGGAAGAGGCCGACGCCCTGGTCCGGGAGCGGGACTACCAGGTCATCGAGGACGCCGGGCGGGGCTACCGCCGGGTAGTGGCCTCCCCCAAGCCCGTGTCCGTCATCGAACTGGACACCATCCGGGCCTTAGTGGAGAGCGACCACATCGTGGTGGCCTGCGGCGGCGGCGGCATCCCCGTCTTCAAGACGGAGGGGCACCACCTGAAGGGCGCGGCGGCGGTCATTGACAAGGACTTCGCCAGCGAGGTGCTGGCGGAGGAGCTGAACGCCGACGTGCTGATCATCCTCACCGCCGTGGAAAAGGTGGCGGTGAACTTCGGAAAGCCGGACCAGAAGTGGCTGGACAGCCTGACTCCGGAGGAGGCCCGCAAATACATGGACGAGGGCCAGTTCGCCCCCGGGTCCATGCTCCCCAAGGTCCAGGCGGCGGTGAAGTTCGCTGAGTCCCGGCCGGGCAGAAAGGCCCTCATCACCCTGCTGGAAAAGGCCAAGGCCGGCATCGCCGGGGAGACCGGCACCACCATCGCCCTGTAAGCCATATCCGACCCACGACGCCCGCCGGGAGACCGGTGGGCGTTGTCTGCAAAAATGAGGGGCTGTCTGATACCGTATCCTGGAAAAATCCCCGTCATTTTTTACGAGAGGGGACAGGGAAAGTGCGGGGGTTTTCGTGAAAATATCCGGAAAACGGGAGGTATTCAATTTTTTTGTTGCGCTGGAGGGCGCGGACATGTATAATAACGAACCAAGACAGGCGGAGGGCTTTCTCAGGGGGAGCCCGGCGCCGGAGTGCCGCTGATCCGCGGCGGAGGAAACGCCCTATGCTGACGATGAACGTGCTGAACGACATCCTGGGCCTGTACATTATTCTGGTTCTGGTACTGGTAACTCACCGAAACAGAATAGTGCGTTTGGTCATGCGCGAATCAAGGGCTGAATCCGTTTGAACCGGCCCCAAAACCGGAACTCTTGCAAGTCCGTGACCCGACGAGGGACGCGGACTTTTTTACGTTACCACCGAAAGGAGCGGTTAAGCATGGAACTGACAGGCGCGCAGATTTTGATGGAGGGCTTGGCCCGGGAGGGTGTGGAACGGGTCTTCGGCTACGCCGGGGCCACCATCTGCCCCATTGCCGACGCCCTGCGGGAGGACCCCAACATTGACTACACCTTGGTCCGCACGGAGCAGAACGCGGGGCACATGGCCTCCGGCTACGCCCGGGTCACCGGGAAGACGGGGGTGTGCATCGTCACCTCCGGCCCGGGAGCCACGAACCTCATCACCGGCGTGGCCACGGCCTATATGGACTCCATCCCCCTGGTGGCCGTGACGGGGCAGGTGCCCTCCAGGCTCCTGGGGCGGGACATCTTCCAGGAGGTGGACATCACCGGGGCGGTGACCCCCTTCACCAAGCACTGCTATTTGGTGAAGGACGCCGCCCAGCTGCCGGTGATTATCAAGGAGGCGTTCCACATCGCCTCCACGGGCCGCCCCGGCCCGGTGCTCATCGACATCCCCGTGGACGTGCAGGAGCAGCTGGTGGCGGACGTGGAGTTCCCCGAGGAAGTCCGCATCCGGGGCTATAACCCCAGCGTCCGGGGCAACGACAAGCAGATCGCCAACGTGGCCATGGCCGTGGGCCTGGCCCAGAGGCCGGTGATCTGCGCCGGGGGCGGCGTCTTCCTGGCCCACGCGGAGGAGGAGCTCCGCCTCTTCGCCGAGAGCACGGGCATCCCGGTGGTGACCACCATGATGGGCCTCAGCCTCCTGCCCACGGAACACCCCCTGAACATGGGCATGATCGGGGCCCACGGGAACACTACGGCCAACAAGGCCCTGGTGAAATCGGACCTGCTCATCATGATCGGCACCCGGGTGGCGGACCGGGCCATCGTGTCCCCGGACGAGATCCAGCGGCGCATGGCCAACATCCACATTGATGTGGACCCGGCCGAGATCGGGAAGAATATGCAGTCCACCCTCCCCCTGGTGGGGAACGCCAAGGTCATCCTCCAGCAGCTCATGGAGCGGGGGGCCCGGGCGGACTGCGGCGAGTGGCGGGAGATGCTTCAGGACCTCCGCCGGACGAACCTAGGGCGGGGCTATCCCGCGAAGGAGGGGTACGTCTTCCCCGGGCGGCTGCTGCGCCGCCTGGGCGAGCTGCTGCGGGAGGACGCCGCCATCTGCGTGGACGTGGGGCAGAACCAGATCTGGGCCTGCAAGCACCTGCGGCTCAAGGGCGCGCGTTTCCTGACCAGCGGGGGGCTGGGCACCATGGGCTACGCCATCCCCTGCGCCATCGGCGTGAAGACCGCCCAGCCGGACCGGCAGGTGGTGGCCGTCTGCGGCGACGGGTCCTTCCAGATGTCCATGAACGAGCTGGCCGCCGTGAAGGCCCACGGCTTTGATTTGAAAATCGTGCTGCTGCGCAACGGCGTCCTGGGCCTGGTGAACCAGATTCAAAATAAGGAGCCCTACCACGGGCCCTTCGGCGTGCGGCTGGACGGGGACCCGGACTTTGCCACCATCGCCGCCGCCTATGGGATCCCCAGCATTCCACTGCGCAGCGAGTATCTGTTAGAGGAAGTTTTGGACCGCTTCCTGAGGACGGAGGGACCCTGCCTCCTCATCGCGGAGGTGAGCCCCGAGTGGAAGACCACGGACTGAGAGGAGGAACGGAAGGATGAAACAGACGATCTCCGTTTTGGTGGAGAACCGGGCGGGCGTGCTGAACCGGGTGGCCAGCCTGTTTTCCCGTCGGGCCTTCAATATTGATTCCCTGGCCGTGGGCGTGACGGACGACCCCTCTTTGTCCCGAATGACCATCATCGTGGACAACGGGAACAACGTGGTGGAGCAGGTGGAAAAACAGCTCAACAAGCTGATTGAGGTCATCAAGGTCCGGACCCTGGACGAGGGGAGCAAGATCGGCCGGGAGCTGATGCTGATCAAAGTCAGCGCCAACAAAAACAACCGGGAACACATCATGACCATCTGCAACATCTGCGGGGCCAAGGCGGCGGACATCTCCCCCACCTCCATGACCCTGGAGATCTCCGACACCCCGGACCGGGTGGACGTGTTCGAGGACATGATGCGGCCCTTCAACATCCTGGAGGTCGCCCGCACGGGCGTCATCGCCCTGCAGAAGGGCGGCGGGAAAATTTAATGGAACAATGGAGTAACAACCTATGGATAAAGCGCGGAAGAAAGCCCTGGCGGAGGAGTGGAAGAACCGCCGCCCGGAGATGGGCGTGATCTCCCTCCGCTGCAAGGAGACGGGAGAGACCTTCCTGGGCACCGCCAAGGACACCAAGGCCGGATTCAACAGCATCCGGGCCAAGCTCTCCGGCGGCCTGCACCCCAACAAACGGTTACAAGAGCTCTGGAAGCAGTACGGCGAGGAGGGCTTTGAGCTCTCCGTGGCCGCCGTGCTGGAGTACGAAGATCCCCTGGAGGACCACAGCGAGGAGCTGGAGACCCTGCGGGAGCTGTGCCTTGCGGAAAACCCCAAGGCCGTGAAGATTTGGAAATAACTCCCCTGAAAGGAGGCGGCCGCCGTGGATATCTGGGAGACCCTGTATGAGAAAGCCCGGGCGCAGTACCACCCGGAGGAGGTGACGCCCTTCATCCAGGCCCACCACGTGGTCTGCGCCCTGGAGAGCGGGAACGGGGGAATCTACACCGGCTTCTGCATCGAGAGCTGCTGTGGCGTCATGGACCTGTGCGCGGAGCGGACGGCGGCGCTGAACATGTACCTGCAGAGCGGCCAGACGCTGGTAAAGCGGCTGATCGTCTTCCGGGACCGGCCCCCCTTCGGCGGGGGAAGCGGGATGCCCTGCGGCGCGTGCCGGGAATTTTTCATGCAGCTGAACCAGCAAAACCGGGACATGGAAATTCTGGTGGACTACGAGACCCGGGAGACCGTGCGCCTGGGAACCCTCCTGCCGGACTGGTGGGGAATGGTTCGCTATCAACAAAAAGGAAAAGAGGCGGCAGAATGAAAATCAGAGCCACAGCGGCCATCATGGAGTGCCTGTTGGAGCAGGAGGTGGACACCGTCTTCGGCTACCCCGGCGGCACCATCCTGAACGTCTATGATGAGCTCTACCGTTACAAGGACAAGATCCACCACGTCCTCACCGCCCACGAGCAGGGGGCGGCCCACGCGGCGGACGGCTACGCCCGCTCTACGGGGAAGGTGGGCGTGTGCTTCGCGACCTCCGGCCCCGGGGCCACGAACCTGACCACCGGCATCGCCACGGCGTACCTGGATTCCTCCCCGGTGGTGTTCATCACCTGCAACGTCACCGAGGCCACGTTGGGTAAGGACGCTTTCCAGGAGGTGGACATCACGGGCATCGCCATGCCCATCACGAAAGCCACCTTCCTGGTCCGGGACGCCTCGACGATCCCCGCCGTCATGCGCCAGGCCTTCGCCGTGGCCGCCAGCGGGCGGCCGGGGCCGGTGCTCATCGACTTTTTGAAGGACGTGACCTTCCCCAGCGTGGAGATCGACTATGAGTTCGTCCCCTGGCGGGAGAACCGGGGCTGCGCCGGAATGCGGGAGCTGAACCGGGACCACGAGCTGAAAAAGCCCACCCCCAACCAGGAGGACGTGGACATCCTCCTGGACATGATCGCCCAGGCGGAAAAGCCCTTCATCATCTGCGGCGGCGGCGTGGTGCTGGGCCGGGCGGATCGGGAATTCAAAGAGTTCGCCGAGAAGCTGGACGCCCCCGTGGCCATCAGCCTCATGGGCGGCGGCGGCTTCTCCGGCAGCCATCCCCTGACCACGGGCATGATCGGCATGCACGGGTCCAAGGCCTCCAACACCGCCTGCGACGAGTGCGACCTGCTCATCGCCGTGGGCTGCCGCTTCTCCGACCGGGTGGCCCTGAATCCGGCTACCTTCGCCAAGCAGGCCAAGGTGGTCCAGATCGACATCGACCGGGCGGAAATCGACAAGAACGTTTTGACGGACCATCACATCATCGGGTCCGCCCGGCGGGTGCTGGCCATGCTGAACGAGAAGCTGCCCCAGTACGACCACAGCGAGTGGAAGGCCCATATCCTGCCTCTCCGGGCTCCTTCGGTGGCCGAGGACAGCGACCACCTGACCCCGCAGCAGGTGCTGGAGACCATCCGGGTCCAGATGCCCGGGGACGCCGTTGTGGCAACCGACGTGGGCCAGCATCAGATGTGGGCCATCAAGTACCTGCACTTCCAGTACCCCGGCCAGATGCTGACCTCCGGCGGCTTCGGAACCATGGGCTTCGGCCTGGGGGCCGCCATCGGGGCCCAGACGGCCCACCCGGACAAGCGGGTGTTCCATATCACCGGGGACGGGTGCTTCCGCATGAACTGCCATGAGCTGGCCACGGTCCAGCACTACGGCCTGCCCATCATCACCGTGGTGTTCAACAACGG
>CAMXKT010000037.1 GCA_947244595.1 uncultured Oscillibacter sp.
AGATCGGCAACAGCGACGCCTGGATGGTCGTTGGTGACTACTATCAGGCCGCCAACAGCAGCGGCAAGGTTGTTTGGTTCGTCCATGGCTGGACCATTGGCGGCGACGAGGTCGACGTTGACCTGGGCACCATCCGCGGCGAAGCCGAGAAGTACGCCCCCGGTGAACTCGTGCACTACGAGATTGCCAAGAGCGGCACCGGCGAATACAAACTGAACAAGCCCACCATCACCGGTACTTGGAGATACAAGAATGGCAATCCCATCTCTTGGAGCGAGCCTCAGTACACTACGGTTGATAACGACAAGACTTACAAGACCGGCGAAGGCATCTATGAGATTTCTCAGTATGCCGAGACCTACAGCCATGTCGACAAGCAGTTCTCCATCTCTTCCGGCAACAGCGACGTTGCTCTGGAGAACTACGCCGCCGACGTGCTGGACAGCATCAAGATCTCCGATTACAATTCTGACCAGTGGAAGTATGACTCTGTTGGCCCCAAGTGGATCAACAAGACCCGCAGCAATGTTCCTGAGTGGACTGATGGCACCGGTGGTCAGGAAAAGGCCCACATTTATAACTACAATTACACCACCTATGACGGCGTGAAGTTCATCTTCGTGAGCTTCGACGGCAACGGCGAGGTGGAGACCATCGACATCCGCTCTGGTGTTCAGAACGTTTCCAGCACTGATCTGCAGAAGGTCAATCAGAACTGGACCAACGTTGGCACCAACGGCAGCCGGGACGAAGGCAAGTTCGTTGCCAACGCCGCCGAGGCTTATGTCAACGACTCCGGCAAGGTCAAGGCCGTTGTCATCAAGAGCGATTCTCCCGAGGCCAACCTGAGCAACGTGGCCGTCATCACCGACTATGTCGGCTCCGACGCTTATCAGGTGGGCGCCAACAACTACACCGAGTTCACCCGTAAGTATCGGATCGGGCCCAAGTTCGACGAGGAGCTCACCGGCACCTTCGACCGCCGCTATGATGTTGGCGATGTCGTCACCATCCGCAGCAAGAATGCCGACGAGATCATCACCGCGAAGCCCTTCCATGGCGATACTTATCTGAACACCAACCCCGACCTGTTCCTGGCTACTGGTATCAATGAGGTAAAGACCCATAGCGGCAGCACCAA
This sequence comes from uncultured Oscillibacter sp., assembly GCA_947244595.1. Lineage (GTDB taxonomy): Bacteria > Bacillota > Clostridia > Oscillospirales > Oscillospiraceae > Oscillibacter. Next base: position 1,142 of record CAMXKT010000037.1, read on the forward strand.
CAAGAGCGCTTTTGTGGTTGGCAAAGACGGCACTCTGACCACCGCCGACGGCACCGTCAAGCTGCTGGGCGATGATCTGGACAAGGATAGGGTTCCCTATGGCGTGGACATCATGAGCGATGACAACGCCCTGGGCGACAAGATCGACAACGAGTGGTTCCTGACCTCCAACCGCCAGGGCCTGATCACGGTTGATAAGGACACTGTGTTTATTGACCAGCATGTGGGCCATCGCGACAACGAGATCGACGAGCTGGCCGACCTGATCGACAACTACAAGCTGGAGACCGCTAAGCTCAAGGTCCTGGTCAACGGCAAGGTTGGCAGCGGCTTCCGTCACGCCTATGTGGTCGTGGTTGAGTTCGCTGAGCCCAACACCGACGACGCTGTGGATCCCAAGGTCACCATCGGCGGCACCAACCTGACCGAGGTCAAGAACGACAAGGGCGAGGTTGTCAGCTACACCGTTCCCGCCGGAAAGAACTTCGTTCTGTCCGCCAACGTGAGCAACCTCAGCAAGTGCGGCGCTGTGACCTACGCTTGGACTGCGGACGGCGTGGATGTCGGCACCGGCGCGAAGATCACCCAGAGCGTGTCCGAGGGCGAGAAGGTCACCTACAAGGTTGTTGCCACCAACATTGACAACACCAAGAAGGATAAGGTTTCCGGGAAGGGCGAGGCTACCATCATCATTGAGGGTAAAGCTGAGTCTGCTTCCCAGAAGACCCTTACTCTGGACCTCAAGACTGGCGCGAACGCGGACGGCAGCGCCCTGACCCTCGATTACGAGGCCCAGGTCAGCGGTCCCGATACCATCGTCAGAGCCACGCTGAGCGCTTGGCCTGAGTGGGCTCCGGACGATGCCACGATCACGGTTAAGGTCAAGGGCTCTATCCTCGGTGTGGAGACCGGAACGACGGCGGCTACACTTGCCTTCACGAAGACCGAGATGACGAAGTCCGGCACGATTGCGGGCTTTGCCCCGACCGGCGCTCCGGAGATCATGGTCACCGAGACCGGCAGAGTGAAGGATGCCACGGCCTCCAAGGTCTATGCCTATATCACCAGCGATAACGACAAGATCCTGGTCAGCAACAAGGTTTCCGTGGATTCTGGGTCTGGCAAGACGCTCACCATCAATCTGGCCGCCACTGCGACGGACCTGGGTAACCTGACTACCGCTCCCTCTGCCACCGTGGCAAAGACGAACCTGACGGGTGGAACCGCTAAGACGGGGACCTACGCTTCTGACACGTCTATCGCGGTCAATACTCTTGATCCCAACGGCAAGGGCCCCCTGACCGCTACGGTTACCGGCCTGGCTGGCCTGTCCCAGAAGTACGCCATTGTGGGAGCTACGACCGACGGCATTACCCTGGCGGGTGTTCCCGCCTCCGGCATTGCCAAGGGAACCGATGCGAAGATCACTGCGGCCGTGGGTACGGCGGTTAATTCCGGTAAACTCCTGAAGGTCAAGGTGACCCTGGAGACTGGAGAGGTCCTGACGGGTGTCATCAAGAACTCCGACAGCACCAATGCGGTGGATCTGAAGCCGGTGGTTACCGTGAACGATAACATCGACCTGAGCAAGGCCACAGTGGAGAAAGAAGAGATCGATGTTTTGGCGGTCGACAGCACCTATGCTGCGGACGGCTTCACTTCCGGCGTGAAGGTGGAAGGAAATGTCGTTAAGATCATGTTCACCCGTAATGTGAAGATTTTGGATGAGGGCGAATTCACCTTCACCCAGGCTTCCAAGATCAGCATTCAGGCGGAAGGGAAGGTCCTGATCGTTACCTTGGCCGCAGAGCCTGCGTCTGGCGACAAGATTGCGATCTCCGCGAGTGCTTTGGTCGACGCTGACTGTGCCGATAACCCTGCTGCTGCGGGTGATATCTACACGAAGTCTTAATTCCAACATCACCTGTCTTTACGCAGGACCCATGTGAGGGAACTGGTCCCCCAGGCTTTTGCCTGGGGGACCTTTTTCAGCCGAAGCCATAAAAAGAGTATGAGGGGTGGGGAAAGGCTTCCGTGACATCCTGCAAGGAGAGGGAGTGGAGTTCTGCGTAGGTGTATTTGGGGAGGATAAGGGAGAGCTGTGGGCCGAGGAACAAGCCGCGGACCGGTTCCTCCAGATTGTGCCTGGTCCAGAACAGGAGAAAGAAGTCCTGATAGGGGAAGGCGCCGAGAACCGGCTTGCGCTGGTTGAGGGAGACCTCCACCTGACGGTCCTCGGGGACCACTCCCTCCGGGAAGGAGGCGTGGACGCCCACAAACTCCCAATCCCCCCAGGGGATGAGGCGAAGGTTGAAACCGCCGCTGTTTGCCGTGCTTGTAGCGGGAACATAGTGGAAAATAAGCTCCGCCCGGTCCAGCTTCCCCGCCAGGGCGGCGGCAATTTTCAGGTTGTCGGCGTTGAAGTCCTCCCGCAGGATGCGGTCCGTGGGGTCCCATTGGTTCAGTTCGTATTGGTCTGTTTGCTGCATAAAAATAACCTCCAGTTTTGATATATGGTTGTACCTAAATAAGCGCGGCAGACGGCGGAGAGTTGCACGGAGCAGGGCAACGGGGCGCATAAAACCTCCCCAACCGGAAACCCTAACCGGAAAAGGGAGGTTTTTTCATGGATTATCTGAACGCGTTCCTGTGCGGCGGCGTGCTCTGCGCCATCGGACAGATTTTGATCGACAAGACCCAGCTGACCCCGGCCCGCATTCTGACGGGCTACGTGGTGGCGGGGGTGATCCTCAGCGCCGTGGGGCTGTACGAGCCCCTGGCCCAGTGGGGCGGCGCGGGGGCGACGGTGCCCCTGACGGGCTTCGGCCATCTGCTGGCCAAGGGGGTCCGCAAGGCGGTGGACATGGACGGCTGGCTGGGAGTTCTCACCGGGGGCCTGACGGCGGCGGCGGGCGGCGTCGCGGCGGCGACATTTTTCGCGGCGGTCATGGCGTCGGTGTTCAAGCCCAGCGCCAAGCGCTGAAAAGACCCCGGAGAAGCAGGCTCTCCGGGGTTTTCCAATACCCACCGCATGAGCGGCAGCGGAAAGCGAAGGAAGTCCATTCGACAACCTCCAAAGCCCCCGCCCGCACCACGCCGCGGGCAGAAGACATGCGTACCAAACGGTCGGCGCTTCTTGCGCGTCTCCCGTCCCACGTCCCCCCGCAGGGGACATACTTCCTTTTCTCTTTTGGACCGTGCACGGCCCGTTTTCTCTTTTCCTTCTGGAAGGAAAAGAGAAAATGGGGGGTGCAATGAACCAGCCATCGCTGGTATCCAATCTCCCCCGCCCGAAGGGCGAGCATCACCCCCCCCCTTCTGGGAAGAAAAACTGTCATAAAATTGTTACCCCTTTCCGCCGAAAAATCTGCTATACTAAGACCACAGATTTTTCGACAGAAAGGACCCGACGCCATGCGCCGATTCATAAGCCTCAGCCTGCTGCTGCTTCTCCTGACCGCCTGTGCCCCCTCCGCCCCGCCTGCGGAGGAGCCGCCCCCGCCGGAACCGGAGATTCAGGAGCCCGAGCCGCCCCCTGTCCCCGTCCAGGAGCCCTACGAGATCAAGGACCCCACGGAGGAGCGGGAGGGCTACGTCCCCTGGACCGGCGTGGTGGAGCACCTGTTCTTCCACCCGGTCATCGCCTACCCGGAGCTGGCCTTCGACGGGGACAGCCAGGCCAACGGCCTGGACGACTTCATGGTCACCGTGGACGAGTACGAGAAAATCCTCCAGAGCGTCTATGACAAGGGCTACGTCCTGGTGGACTTGGGCAGCGTCTGGAGCGAAAAGGAAGGGGAAGAGGGCCCCCGGATGATCCGGAACACCCTCTACCTTCCTGAGGGGAAAAAGCCCCTGGTTCTCAGCTACGACGACACCAATTACTACCCCTACATGCTGGAGAACGGCCTGACCTATAAGCTCGTCATCGGAGAGGATTTGAAGATCGCCTCCTGGGGGAAGGACCCGGAGGGAAACGAGGTGGTCAGCCGGGACCTGGACGCCATCCCCATCCTGGACAAGTTTGTGGAGGAGCACCCGGATTTCTCCCCCTTCGGGGCCAAGGGCTGCCTGAGCCTGACGGGCTACGAGGGCATCTTAGGCTATCGGACTCAGACGGACACCAAGGAGTGGGACGACGCGAAGGAAGCGAACCGCCAAAAGGAGCGGGAGGCCGTCCAGCCCATTATTGAGGAGCTCCGCCGCACCGGCTGGACCTTCGGCAGCCACACCTGGGGTCACATCCGCCTGGGAGACGGCAACATGACCCGCATCCAGGCGGACACCCAGCGCTGGTTGGACGAGGTGGGCAGTCTGGTGGGGGAGACCACGATCCTCTTCTATCCCCACGGCGAGCGCCCCGACGGTAACGACTGGACCTTCACCGGCCCCGCCTTCCAGTACTTACAGAGCCAGGGTTTCCGGGTTTTCTGCTCTGTGGGGGTGGAGAGCTTCAGCTTTATCAAAAAGGATATCAGCGCCGTCATCTGCGACCGCCTCCACCCCGACGGCACCACCCTCCGCCATTCCCGGGACCGCTACCTCCAATTCTACGACGCCAAGGATATCATAGACTTAACCGTCCGCCCCCAGAGAGAGGTCTCCTGGGAGGAGTGAGAAAGGAGACTGTCAAAAAACTTTTGACAGCCTGGAGAAAGGAGCTTTTGACATGACAAGAGAAGAACTGAAAGCCCTGGCCGTCTCCATGACGGACCGGTCCTACTGTCCCTATTCCCATTTCCCTGTGGGCGCGGCCCTGGAGTGCTCCGACGGTACGGTGTTCACCGGCTGCAACATCGAGAACGCCGCCTACTCCCCCACCCTCTGCGCCGAGCGGGTGGCCGTGGGCAAGGCCGTCAGCGAGGGACACCGGGATTTCGTCCGCATCGCCGTGGCCGGGCGGTGCGAGGACTTCTGCGTCCCCTGCGCCGTCTGCCGTCAGGTGCTCTACGAGTTCGCCCCGGACATGGAGGTCATCAGCCTCAACGGCAAGGGGGAGGAGCTGGCCCGGACGCTCCGGGAGCTGCTGCCCCACGGCTTTGGACCGGAATATCTTTTATAGAGATACTAAAAAACGATCCCCTCCGGGAGAACTCTCCCGGAGGGGCTTTTCCTTGTCAGAATGTAAAGGTCTGCCCGGCTTCTTCTACCTGAACGGTGCAGCTTGTAAAGGCAGGATGCTTTTCCAAAAGTTTCCTGGTAAAATCAAACTTCCCCCACTGGTGCATAGGCAGAAAGCGCCGGACGTCCGCGATTTCGAGGAAATACGCCGGTCCCCAGAAGCCCGCCTCCCCCAGCCGGGGGTCCAGGGGCAGCATAGCCAGATCAATGTTACGCCCCTGGAGAGGTTCGGCGTACCGTTTGAAGTTGACCTCCATGTTCCGGTTCCAGGCCAGGTCCTCTCCCTCCCAGTGCCACCAGTTCAGGTCCCCGGCGTGGAAGATCGTCCGGCCGTCCAGAGTGACCAGAAACGCTTCCCCCTCGTCGGTGGAGGACAGGGCCTCCACCTTGGCATGAGGCAGCTCCAGGAACTCCCCGCCCCGGAGGCTTTGGCACTTCTCCGCGGTTGCCGGGGAGAGCCCCCAGCGCGCCAGATTCCGGGGGTTCAGCTTGATGTCGTGTCCCAGGATGAACCGTACCTCCCGGCTTCCATCGTCCAGAGAGAAGATATGGGGATCAAAGTGGTCCGGGTGAATGTGGCTGGCGAAGACGTACAGGGGGACTTCCGGCTTTACCGCCGGAAGCTCCCCCTTCCACCAGTCGAACAGCAGCGCGGCGGAGTCCGACTCCACCAGGAAGCCGCTGTGGTCCAGGAAGGTGACCCGCGTCATTTCAGCTTTACCGCCGTGCCGTAGGCCACCACCTCGGCGGCCCCCTGCATCACGGAGGAAGAGCCGTAGCGGACGTTGACCACGGCGTCGGCGCCCAGCGCCTGGGCCTCGTCCACCATGCGCTTCGTGGCGATTTGCCGGGCCTCGTTGAGCATTTCGGTGTAGCCCACGATTTCCCCGCCCACCAGGGTTTTCATGCCGGCCATGAAGTCCTTTCCAAAGTTCTTGGACTGGACCACGGTCCCCTTCACGATCCCCAGGGCCTCAAGTTCCCTTCCGGGCACATAGTCAATATTCAGCAGCAGCATCGGATTCTCCTCCTTCAATTTCTTGAAAACGTTCTTTCAACACCACCAGGGCGGGAATGACCAGCAGTCCGCACACGCCCGCCAGGGCGGCGAAGAGCCAGGCAAGCCACCTGGGCAGGTCCGGGATGAAGCAAAGCGCGGCGAACACGGCGGCGCAGCCCGTTTGGAGCAGGGCGAAGAAGACCACGCCCAGCACGGCCTGCCGCCGCTGGCGGCGCTTTCGGGATTGGGCAGCCGTCATAACGGTTCCTCCCTTCACGAAATGGCGGGGGCAGACGCCCCTGTTTTTGGCTTTCCCGCAAAAACAGGGAAGGGCTTGCGGCGGGAAAGGTTTTATGATATAATACCCGGTAAGCGGCAATCTCATTGGCTGCCCTGACCGAAATGGCTATGCTAATATTTGATACAGGTGGTGCGGTATGGGTATCTTTTCGTTTTTAAACCGGGACCAGGACCTTGAAGACTACATCCCGGCGCCGACAGCGCCGGTGATGGAGGAAGCGCCTCCGGGCATCCCCGAGATGTGCAGGGAGATGCCCATTGAGGTGGTGGAGAAGACCGGGCGGGTACTGAATACCGGCCTTATCACCGAACATGGGGGGACGACGCTCTCCATGGGCCGCCATCCCGGCGGACTGTCCTTCAAGGTCTGCGAGCCGGACAGCACGGTGTACGTCCGGGGCTGCGACAACAGTATGAACCAGTTTTATCTTCGGGCCACCGTGGAGGAGTCCACCCGGGTTCTGATGAAGCTGAAGGACCTGGAGCCCGAGGTCCACGAAAACCACCGGGATACTTTCCGCCTGGCGGTGAACGTGCCCGTCTCCATCTACTATCTGAACGACGAGCGGTTCGAGCGCCCGGAGCAGTGCAAGCTGGTGGATATCAGTACCGGCGGCTGCTGTATTACCTCGGAGTACCTTCATGGCGAGGGCGAGGTGCTGCGCCTCAAGGTCAAGCTGGAGGACTACGTGCCCATGGATTTCATCGGCGAGGTCATCCGTGTGGTGGAGTGCGGACCCAATGAGTTCCGCTGCGGCATTCTCTTCGCTCAGCTAAAGAAAGAGGAGATCAACTCCCTCACAAAGATCCTTTTCAACATGCAGCTGGGAAGCCGCCGGGAACACGTCCGCACAGAGGAAGGGCACTGGTGACCTTCTCCTATCTTCTTATTTAATATCCCTGCGGGACGCTGCGGCGTCCCGCTTTTTTCCGTTTCAGTACCGGCTGGCCTCTTCCTCTTCGCCGCCGTTGATCTCGTCCAGCCGCTGGAGCAGGGCCCGGATGATCCCGAAGATCACCGCGCCGCCCAAAAGGGCATAGGTCAGCAGGATGGGGACTGCGGCCTCGACTCCTTGGCCCAGCAGGCCGCCGATGCCCGCCAGGGCCAAGACCACCAGAGGGATCATGTACAGCACGACCGCCGCGGTGATGACAATGGGGGCGACCTTCTTTTTAGTAGTTTTTCGCATCGTCGATCTCTCCTTTCCCGATTTCCCGGATCCTCTGGACCAGGGCCAGCACCACGCCGCCGATGATCACCAGGGGGAACAGGGCGATGACCGCCAGCATAAAGGCCGGGGGCGCGTCGGCGGCGCTCAGAGCGATGAGCCAGAGAATCAGTCCCACCAGGCCGCCCATCAGCAGGACCATCAGCGTCGTGATGACCACCGGGGCCACGTAGCGGATGCGCACGTCTTTTTTCTGCTTGTTCTGGAAGGTGGCTCCGCTCTGCTCCATGTCCTCCATCTCCTTTAAAATACTGCCCGCGTCCAGATCCCCCAGCCGTTCCTGCCGGTCTGTCAGCCCGGCGCACAGGCGGATGGCTTGGTCCAGGTTGTCCCGGTCCCGCTCCAGGGTGATCAGGTGACGGCGCATGCCGTCCCCCACCGTGTGGGCACCGCTCTGCATCTTCCGGATCTCCTCCAGGGAAACGCCCAGCTTCCGCAGCAGCTTGATCTGGAGCAGGGTTCGGACCTCCGCCTCGCCGTAGTCCCGGTAGCCGTTTTCACTGTTTCGCCGGGGAGCCAATAAACCCTCGGCCTCGTAGAAACGGATATTCTTCCGGGTGATGCCCACCAGGGCTTCTACCTCGTTGATCTTCAAGCTTCTCACCTCTGTTTTCGCCTTTATGATACACCTTCCAGCAGGGGGAAGGTCAAGAGGGATTTTGGAAATTTCCGAAAAAAGGCAAAAAACCGCCGGAGGTCAGGCCTCCGGCGCGTTTCGTCAAACAGCGGATTGCGGCCGCTCCTCCCGTTCTACGGAGAGGTCCGGCCTGGCGGCGGCTATAGCGTCCAGGACCATGTTGGCGTTGGCCAGCTTTTCGAATGTGAAGTCCTGGTAAAACTCTCCGCCGTCGTAGTACAGCCGCAGCCGGGTAACGGGCAGGGCCTTGCCGCAGCAGCCCGTCAGAGGCAGGCTGGTGTTCCGGGTCAGAGCCCGGGTCAGCGACGCGAAGGAGAGGTATTGGCTTCCCGGAAAGGCGGGAAAATAGATGGCCCGGCTGCTGAAGCGGTACTGCTCCACCCGGCGGGCGGTTTTTTGGTCTTCGGCAGGGTCCTCCAGCGGACAGGATTTGGCGAGGGGCTTGGGCGTGAAGACGGCCATAATGGAAACCTCCCAAACAGATGATTTTCCTCAGTATAAGCGGCTTTTTCCAAAAGCTCCATGGCAAATGCGACAAAGCGGACAAATACTGTGGAAATGCCACTTGCCCCCGGGGGAAAAGGACGCTATACTAGTACCGGAAACCCGCCCGGCGGGCGTCCGCTTGGAAAAAATCATCTCTTTTCACCGGAGGTTTTTCATGTATCGAGTCAAGACATTTAACAAGATCGCCCCCCAGGGACTGGCGCGGCTGGACTCCGCCCGCTACCAGGTGGGGGAGGACATGGCGGAGGAGGAGGGCATTTTGGTCCGCTCCGCCAATCTGCTGGACTATCCCTTCCCGGACAGCCTGCTGGCCATTGCCCGGGCGGGAGTGGGGGTGAATAACATCCCTCTGGACCGCTGCTCAGAAAACGGCGTGGCCGTTTTCTCCACCCCCGGGGCCAACGCCAACGCCGTCAAGGAACTGGTCCTCTGCGCCATGCTGATTTCCTCCCGGGACGTCACCGGGGCGGTGCGCTGGGTGAAGAACCAGGCCGCCTCCGGCGTGGAGGTGGAGACCGTGGTGGAGAAGGGCAAGGCCGCTTTTGTGGGTCCGGAGCTCTACCGGAAGGCCCTGGGCGTCATCGGTCTGGGGGCCATCGGCTCTCTGGTGGCCAACGTGGCCCTGGATTTGGGCATGGATGTGTACGGCTACGACCCCTTCCTCTCCGTGGACGCCGCCCTGCGGCTGGACCGCCATGTCCACGTGGTCCGGGATGTGAACGAGCTCTATAAAAAGGCGGACTATATCACCGCCCACATCCACTTCAATGAAAAGACCCGCCACATGATCGGCCGGGAGGCGTTCGCGGCCATGAAGCCCGGGGTTCGGCTCATCAACTTGGCCCGGGGGGGCATCGTGGACGACGAGGCCCTGCTGGCCGCCCTGGACGCGGGGAAGGTGACGGCCTACGTCACCGACTTCCCCAATAACAAGCTGGTGGAAAATCCCCACGTGGTCGCCATGCCCCATCTGGGAGCCTCCACCCCGGAGAGCGAGCAGAACTGCGCCGTCATGGCGGCGGAGGAACTGCGGGACTATTTGGAGAATGGGAATATCAAAAATTCCGTGAACCTCCCCGACGTATATCTGGAGCGAAGCGGAGTCCAGCGCCTGTGCGTCCTCCACAAGAATATTCCCGCCATGCTGGCCAGCATCACCACCCTCCTGAGCCGGGATGGGGTGAATGTGGAAAACCTGAGCAACAAGAGCAAGGGGGACTATGCCTACACCCTGGTGGACCTGGGGGCCAAGGTGGAGCCCACCGTTTTAGAGGACCTGCGGACCCTTCCCAACGTCATTCGGGTCCGGGCAATTGACTGAAAGCATCTTTTATAAAGATGCTAAATAAGAGGAGGCGTGCCTGTGCCTGATCTGAACGGAGCCCTGCAGCGCTTTGCCGGGAAGCTGGCTCTGGAAAATATTTTGGCCGCCGTCGTCACGCTGCTGATATGCCTGCTGGCGGCACGGCTGCTGCTGAAGCTGGCCCGCCGCCTTCTGAGCCGGACAAAGCTGGAGGAGCGCGTCCGGCGCTATATCCTGGCGGCGCTCAAGCTGCTGCTGTATACCCTGGTGGTGGTCTTCACCGCCGGGAGCCTGGGGATCAACATGACCTCTCTGGTGGCCCTCCTGTCCGTGGGGTCCCTGGGGATCACCCTGGCGGCGGAAGATATCCTGGGCAACGTGGCCGGAGGATTGGTGATCCTGTCCTCCCACCCCTTTGCCATTGGGGACTTCATCGAGTCCGGCGGCGTGTCCGGCACGGTGGAGGAAATCAGTCTCAATCACACGAAGCTCATCACCCCCGACGGCTTGACGGCCCTGCTGCCCAACAAAGAATTGGCGGCCTCCAAGGTGACGAATTACACGGTCCTGGGCCGCCGCCGGATCGTGTGGAGGATGAGCGCCGCCTACGACGCGCCTACGGAGACGGTGAAAGCCGCCTGCCTCCGGGCCGTGGAGGCCACGGAGCACATTCTCTCCGATCCGGCGCCGGCGGTGTATCTGACGGCCTTCGGGGAGAGCGGCATCGACTTTACCGTCTACTGCTGGGCCGCGACGGAGGATTTCTGGACCACCCAGTTTGCGCTGGCGGAAAATCTGCGGGCCGAGTTCGGCAAGGCGGGCGTGGAAATCCCCTACAACAAGCTGGACGTTCATATTGTGGGGAACCAAGAATAAGAAGACCCCCGGCGCAAGCATGCGCCGGGGGTTTTTTGAGACAGGAGAGGCCTCACTCCACCGGACCGATGATGGTCCCGTCGTCCCGTTCCGCCTCCAGGCCGTTGACGATGCGCAGAAGCAGGAAGCCCATCAGCGTCAGCGTTCCTCCGGCGTAAAAGAGGAGGGAGGAGAGATAAGCGCTGCCGTCCGCCAGGGCGGCGGCGCAGAGGATCAGGGACCCTCCGGCGTAGAAGCCAAAGCGCCGGGTCTGACCCGCCTGGAAGGCGAAAGAGCTGAGCCGGTAGAACCCCAGGGTCAGGAACACCAGGGCCAGCAGTTCTACGTAATACATGGTCAGAGAGGGATTCACGGAGTCGATGCGGTAGGTCAGCACCAGCCGAACCACCAGGGCCGCCACAGGCAGCAAGGTGATGGCGGCGGGAGCCCTGCGCCTGGGTCCGCCCTCCCGGCGGCGGCAGCCGGCCAGCACCGGGAAGAGGGAGATGGCGGCGGCCAGCGTCAGCACGCCCAGCAGAAGCTGTCCGCGAGGGGAAAAGCCCAGTCCTCCGGCCCGAAGAATGCCGTAAATAGCGTGCCGGGAGGAGACCAGCCCCTCCGGCAGCGCGTTGAAACTCTCCGCCAGATCACTGAGGCCGCCGAGAGCCAGAAGGAACACGCCGCACATGGGAATGGTCAGCAGTCCGGCGTTCTTTGTGGAAAAGTCCTTAGGCAGAACGGGACCGGGTTCCTCCTCCGCGGGGAGGAGGCGGGCCGTCAGGGCCAGGGCGGCGGCGAGACCGGCCAGCAGGACCGCCAGGGCCAGGGCGGCGAAGTTGCCGGGGATGGGAAGTCCGGTGCCCGCTTCATAGCCCGTGTGGTTTTGCAGCAGCCGCAGTACGTAAGCGGCGGCCGCGCCCAGCGCCGCCGTCAGGGGGAGCGCGTAACGTTTATCCATAACAAACTGTCCTTTCGGTAGCCGATTTGATCTCCTTAGTATAGCACAGGAAGGGGCGGCTGAAAAGGGGCAATTTTTCACCGTTTATTTCCGCAGCAGCGATACCTGGGGATTTTCCGCCGCCGCCCGGCGGAGGAGGCGGACCAGCGCCAGCCCCCGGCGGCCCAGCCGGTCTTCCAGGGCCTCTTGGTGGAGAAGGCGGACCGTCACCGGCTCGCCCTGATCCGTGAGGCAGTCAAAGAGGGCGTCCAGATTCCGCCCGTACCATTCCGGCAGATTCAGGTCCCGGGCGAAGCGGTCGTGGACCGCCTCCATGGACGCGATTTCCAACCCGTCCAGCACGATTTCAATCATTGTTCTCGTCTCCATACAGCAGCTCGAAGGACTCATAGTGATCCCCGGTGTAGTAGATCAGCCCGTCGTTGGAGAAGACGATCCGCTTGGCCCCCCGGCTCCTGGCCCCCAGGGTGTCGATGTCGCACTCCGTCCAGGTCCGCCCCTTGGCATCCGGCAGAAGGCCCTCGTAGTTCCCGAAGCGGCTGCCGCCGATGCACATGCCCGGGGCATAGGGCTCCAGGCTTCCTCCGGGCCAGCCCATGTTCTGGGCCTCCTTTTTGGTGATGAAGTTGTCCGGTAAACGGCCGTAGGTGTGGATATAGAGGGCCACGTCCTCCTTGGTGGTGTAGCTCCCGTTCTCCGGGAGGACGTCGGTTCCGTCGGACTGGTCCTCCGAGGAGGCGTTGCCGGGCTTCTCCGGCTCCTCCGGCAGGGGCTCCACGGCCTCCGGAATGTCGGACCGGCTCTCGCCGCTGATGAGGCCGGAAGGCATCAGGTCTCCGGTTTCCGGCTCCTCCGCGAGGGAAGTGTCTCCGGTCTCCGGGGCCTCTTCTGAGCCGTCGGGGTCCTCCAGGTCCTCCGGATCCTCCACGACGGGGAGATCCACCTTTGTGTCCTCATATTGGCCGTCCTCCGGGACCCCTCTCAGGTCCACCACGCCGCCGCAGGCGGAAAGAGAGAACAGGGTCAAAGCGGCCAGCAGAGCGCCGAGCCAGCGTTTCATGTCCATCATCCTTGTATTATAAAGTAGTAGTTATTAAAGCCCCTCTCCAAGGGCTGTGCTACACTGTAAGGGATGTT
>CAMXKT010000038.1 GCA_947244595.1 uncultured Oscillibacter sp.
AGGCCACCTTCCCCCTGCTGCTGAACATCGCGGGCCAGCCCAGCTACTTCATGGCCCTCAAGGGGGCGGACGGCCTGGTGAAGATGTTTGCCATGGTCAACGTCCAGCAGTACGACGTGGTCTCCACCGGCTCAACAGTGGCGGAGTGCGAGTCCAACTACCGCCAGACCCTGGCCCACCGGGGGCTCATCGCCGCCGGGGAACAGACCCCCGCCGCCGGAGACGCTCAGGAGCAGGAGGGCGTCGTGGCGGAGATCCGCAGCGCGGTCATCGGCGGCGATACCCACTACTATGTCCGTATGGAAAACAGCCTTGGTTACCTGGACTTCAACGCGTCGGAAGTGCCCCTGGCGGTGCTGCTGAACGTCCGGGACCACATCCGCTACACCTTCGTGCTGGAGGGCGCGGAGTTCCCGGAACACGGCATCGTCCCGGCCACGGGTTTTGAGTATATTGACTGGGACAATTAACCACTTTCTCCCGTCCGGAACAGCGTCGGCGCGGAGACGCAGTACCGTAAAAAGGCGCGGCGGGAAGCGCCGCCCCGCGCAAGGGCCAACCGGCAAACCACGGTTCAGAATATGATGAACGTGCGGCAATCAGGGTTGATTGCCGCACGTTCATTTTAGGTTCAGAAAAAGCGAGACCGCACGGAAGAGGACCTGACCGCCGCCCATGCTCAAAGCAGACGCTCCGCAGAGGCTATCCCGGCGCAGTCCGCCGCCGTTAAAGCCCCGGCGGCGTCTAAAAGAGCGGTCCGGAAGCTGCCGGGGCCCTGACTGCCTTCCGCCCGGCGGGAGCAGGACTTCCAAAAGGCGGCGGCCGTGACGGCGGCGCTGAGAATGTCCGGTTCCACCGCCGCGAAGACACCGCAGAGAACGGACAGCATGCAGCCTGTGCCGGTCACCCGCGTCATCAGAGAACTGCCGCCGGAAATTTTCCACAGGACCGTCCCGTCCGAGACAGCATCCTCCGGTCCGGAAATGAGAACTGTGGTCCTCAGCTCCCGCGCCAGGCGGAGCGCCAGCTCTCCCCGCCGGGCGGAATCCATGGCGGCGGGACTGTCCACTCCCCGCGCCTGATGCTCCAGGCGCAAAAGGGCCCTGGCCTCGTCCGGGTTCGCCCGCAGCAGGGTTGGAGTGAAACACCCCAGCAGCTTCTTCACCCATTCCAGCCGCCAGGGGCTGGCCCCCACGCCCACGGGATCCAAAATAATCGGCTGGCCCAGCCTTTCGGCGGCCTGTCCCCGAAGAAGGCAGGCCCGGAATTTTTCTTCCCCCGGCGTGCCGGTGTTCAGCACGGCGGCATCGGACACGGCGGCAATCGCCTCCATCTCCTGGGGCGCCTGGGCCATGATAGGGCTGGCTCCCACCGCCAGAGCCAGATTGGCGCAGTCGTTGGCTGAGACGATGTTGGAGATACAGTGGATCAAAGGCCGTCGGCGGCGGACGGCCTCCAGCAGAGAAAAATCAGGCGTTTTCATAGGGCCTCCCGTTGGATAGAATTTACCGCTCCAACGCGGACTGCATGGATTTCAGGGCCCCGTTTTTTTGCAGGGCGTATACCAGCGCTCCCGCGAGAAGGGACCCCGCCGCCGTAGAGATCAGGAAGGGAATAATGTAGACGGTATAGGTCTCCGGCGTCAGGCCCATGAGCTCCTTCGCCACAGGGTAGGCCGCCAGGCCCCCCAGGACGCCGGTGCCCAGCACCTCGGCGATCAGCGTCGCCGGAAGATTTTTTGTCTTCCAATAGACCAGACCGCAGAGCAGGGCTCCGCACATGCTGCCGGGGAACGCCAGGAGGCTCCCCCAGCCCAGGAGGTTTCGCAGAAGGCTTGCCACAAAGGCCGTGGCCAAGCCGTACCAGGGCCCCAGGAAAACGGCGCAGAGGACGTTGACCATGTGCTGGACCGGGGCGCATTTGCTGCCGAAGACAGGGAAGGTAAGGAACATACTGCCCACCACCGCTAAGGCGCAGAAGACCCCGGCAATGGCCAGCTTTCGGACGGATTTGTTTTTCATAGGTAAGCTCCTTCACAAACAAGATCGCAAAGAGAAACACGCGGCAGCGCTTTCCCCCTGCATGGCAAGGCCGGGCGGAACTTCCGCCCTGGAAATTTCGGTCGAGACTCGCTGGTCTCCTCTCACGCCGGAACACGGCTTCCCATCGCTGCCGGGGCCTTTAGGACCCCCTCATATTGTCCGGCCCGGACCCAGGGCGCTCCCCCTCCGTCCGCTCCCGGTGTTCAAAACCGGGATGCCGGTGTTTCTCCTCCCGCCTCCTTTGCAAAGAATTTCAAAAAGCAAGGCGGCCCGCCCAAAGCGCGCCGCCGTCAAAAGTCCTGTATCGACTCCCTACGGCGGCATTATCCGCGTCAGGTAAAGGGTCGAAGCGTTCGCTTCCTCTCAGCCTTTCGGCTCCCCTGCTTTTCCAGCTCAGAATACCACCGGAGGGAAATTTTGTCAAGGGCACGCAAAGCAGGCGGAAACCGCCTGCAGTTCGATGTAGTGTGGATTTAGCATTCAGCGTGTTAAATCACGGAACCCTCCGGCGGATTTTGCTATTGACAACGCCGCCGCTGGCCGTTTATAATACTCCCAAAGCAATGACGGAGAGGGACGGGAGCTTATCGCCTCCAGAGAGCCGGCGGGCGGTGCAAGTCGGCGGCACGGATTCCCAGGTCCTATGGCTCCTGAGCCGGATGTTCGAGGGCGCGTTCCGCCGCGCCGGGTAGGGCATCCCGCCTGCGCCGCGTTACGGGCGAACGGGGTTGCTGGACCCTGTGAGGGGCGTTCCGCCGGAGGGCGGGCGCAATTTGAGTGGTACCGCGGAAGCTGTTGCGGCTTTCGTCTCAAAGACATTTCTTTGGGACGAGAGCCTTTTTTCGTCCCGAATATCGAAAGGAGTTTTTTCATGAGCGACTACCGTATGGAAACCACCTGCGTACAGGGAGGCTATACCCCCGGCAGCGGCGAACCCCGGCAGATCCCGATTGTCCAGTCCACGACCTTTAAATACGCCACCAGCGAGGATATGGGCAAGCTCTTCGACCTGGAGGCCAGCGGCTACTTCTACTCCCGGCTCCAGAATCCCACCTGCGACTATGTGGCCGCGAAGATCACCGCCCTGGAGGGGGGAACCGCGGGCATGCTGACCTCCTCCGGCCAGGCGGCCAACTTCTTCGCCCTGTTTAACATCTGCTCCTGCGGGGACCATATCGTCTCTTCTTCCTCCATCTACGGCGGCACCTTTAACCTGATCTCCGTCACCATGGCGAAAATGGGAATTGCGGTTACCTTCGTCTCCCCGGACTGCACGGCGGAGGAGCTGGACGCGGCCTTCCGGCCCAACACCAGGGCGGTCTTCGGCGAGACCATCGCCAATCCCGCCCTGACGGTGCTGGATATCGAGAAGTTCGCCGCCGCCGCCCACAGCCATGGCGTGCCCCTGATCATCGACAATACCTTTGCCACCCCGGTGAACTGCCGCCCCTTTGAGTGGGGCGCGGACATCGTGACCCACTCCACCACCAAGTACATGGACGGCCACGGCGCGGCGGTAGGCGGAGCCCTGGTGGATTCGGGAAAATTCGACTGGATGGCTCACGCGGACAAGTTCCCGGGCCTCTGCACGCCCGACGAAAGCTACCATGGCATTACCTACGCCGAGAAATTCGGCCTGGAAGGGGCCTTTATCACCAAATGCACCGCCCAGCTTATGCGGGACTTCGGCTGCACCCAGTCCCCTCAGAGCGCCTTTTACCTGAACCTGGGGCTGGAGAGCCTTCACGTCCGGATGGCCCGTCACTGTGAGAACGGCCAGGCCGTGGCGGAGTTCCTGGCGGCGCACCCCGAGGTGGAGCGAGTGAGCTACTGCGGCCTGCCGGGAGACAAGTACTACGCCCTGGCCCAAAAGTATCTGCCCAAGGGCTCCTGCGGCGTGGTGTCCTTCGAGCTGAAGGGCGGCCGGGAGGCCGCGGGGATCTTCATGAGCAAGTTGAAGCTGGCCGCTATTGAGACCCATGTGGCCGACGCCCGGACCTGCTGCCTGAACCCCGCCAGCTCCACGCACCGGCAGATGACCGACGAGCAGCTGGCGGCCGCCGGCGTCCCGGCGGGCCTGGTGCGTATGTCCTGCGGCCTGGAGAGCAAGGAGGACCTGATTGAGGACATCCGTCAGGCGCTGGAGGCGGTCTGACATGCCCATCAAAATTCCCAACCAGCTCCCGGCTACCCAGACGCTGCGGCAGGAGAATATCTTCGTCATGACGGAGACCCGAGCCGTTACCCAGGACATCCGGCCCCTTCGGATTCTTCTGCTGAACCTGATGCCCACCAAGGTGGATACGGAGACGCAGCTCGCCCGAGTCCTGGGCAACACGCCTCTGCAGATTGAGCTGGAGCTCATCGCCCCGGCTGGGCATGTTTCCCGGAACACACCTCAGCGGCATATGCTGTCTTTTTACAGATCCTTTGCCGAGGTGAAAAACCAGACCTTTGACGGGCTGATCATCACCGGCGCGCCGGTGGAGCACCTTCCCTTTGAGGAGGTGGATTACTGGCCGGAGCTCTGCGAAATCATGGAGTGGAGCAAGACCAACGTCCATTCCACACTTCACATCTGCTGGGGCGCCCAGGCGGGGCTGTACTACCACTACGGCATCCCCAAGCGCCCTTTGCCCCAGAAGCTCTTCGGCGTATTCCCGCACACGGTGGAGGACCCCAATTTCATCATCTTCCGGGGCTTTGACGACCAATTCTGGGTTCCGCATTCTCGGAATACCACTGTGGACCGGGCGGACATTGAGGCCGTGCCCGAGCTGAAAATTCTGGCCGGATCTCCCGAGGCGGGGGTCTACGCCGTCAAGACCGCCCAGGGCCGTCAGGTGTTCCTGATGGGCCACGCCGAGTATGACCGGGATACCCTGAAGAAGGAATATCTTCGGGACCTGGCGGCAGGGGTGGACATTCAGCTGCCGCAGCACTACTTCCCCGGGGACGACCCTGACAGGGAGCCTGTGGTCCACTGGCGCTCCTGCGCCCACCTGCTCTACGGAAACTGGCTGAACTACTGTGTCTACCAAACGGCCCCCTATGACATTCGGGATATCCAGAGGGGCATCCGCACGGACGACTGACCCGCAGCTCCATAGAGGGCTTGCCGCTGGGCAAAATCCCAGAAAAGAAGCGGCAAAGCCGGAAACGGAAATGGCGGCTACCGCTATACTTGATACGGCGGGAAGCGGAATGGTTTTTCCTTCAAGAAGTTGGAAAAGCCATTCCGTTTCCTTTTATTTTGACAGCGCCCGCCGGACCAAAACGGCGGCAGGCGGCGGCGCGTGAAAGCGGCGCAAAGGAAACCTGGATGAAGAGACAGGGCGCGTGCCGTCCTGTAAAATGAGAGGTTACAGGTGAACGCTATGACATAAATGAAACCGGGGACAAAACTGGAGGAAACAACATGCCCAATACATACGGATATATCCGCGTCAGCACCAAGGAGCAGAACGAGGACCGGCAGCTGATCGCCCTGCGGGAGATGGCCGTCCCGGAGCGAAACATCTTTATGGACAAGCAGTCCGGCAAAGACTTCAACCGGCCTCAGTATAAAAAGCTGATCCGGAAGCTGAAGCCGGACGATTTGCTCTGCATCAAGAGCATTGACCGGCTGGGACGGAACTATGAGGAGATCCAAAATCAATGGCGCATTCTTACCAAGGAAAAGAAAATCGACATCGCGGTGTTGGATATGCCGCTGCTGGACACCCGCCGGGGCAAGGATTTGATGGGGACCTTCCTCAGTGACATCGTTTTGCAGGTGCTGTCCTTCGTGGCGGAAAACGAGCGCGTCAACATCCGCCAGCGGCAGGCGGAGGGCATCGCGGCGGCCAAAGCCAGGGGCGTACGGTTCGGCCGTCCGGCCGGACCCCTCCCGGAGAACTATCACACCGCTTACCGGCGGTGGAAGTCTGGGGCGATCTCCGGTACGGCGGCGGCGAGAGAGTGCGGGATGCCGCTGTCCACGTTCCGCTATCGGGCGAAGGTTTACGAAAAGGCCGAGCTGCCGCAGGGAGACGCTTTTGCGGAACCGGGCCTTGTCTGAACCATGTCAAAGCGCCCAAACGGCGGATCTTTTCAGCCGCTACGCGTCTCATCGATGAAGCGGCTGTGGAGGTCCCACATGTGGTCCATGGGCCCGGAGCCGCGCCCCAGATTCAGCTGTGCGGACAAAGCCCCGGAGATGTATTCCTTGGCCCGCCGTACCGCCGTTCTCAGGTCAAAGCCTTTCGCCAGATTGGAGGCGACGGCACTGGAGAGGGTGCAGCCCGTGCCGTGGGTGTTGGGATTGTCCACCCGCCGGGAACGAAACCAGATTTCCCCGCCGCCGGGCTGCCAGAGGAAGTCGTTGGCGTCGCTGACCTGATGTCCTCCCTTGCAGAGCACCGCGCAGCCGTAGGCTTCGCCGATGGCCCGGGCGGCTCGGGTCATATCCTCCGGGGTTTCGATCTTCATGCCGGAGAGAATCTCCGCCTCCGGGACGTTGGGGGTGAGGAGCGCCGCCAGGGGCAGTAAGCGGGTTTTCAGCGTCTCCAAGGCGTCCTCTGAGATCAGGCGGTCCCCGGAGGTGGCCACCATTACCGGGTCCACCACAATGTTTTTCGCCCGGTACTGCGTGAGCTTGTCCGCGATGACCTCGATGAGGGGGATACCGGCGACCATGCCGGTCTTCACCGCGTCCGGGAAGATGTCGGTGAACACGCAGTCCAGCTGCTCCGCCAGGAAATCCGGCGGGGCTTCCTGGATGCTCCTGACGCCGGTGGTGTTCTGGGCTACCAGGGCCGTGACGGCGGTGAGGGCAAACACTCCGTTGGCGGTCATGGTCTTGATATCCGCTTGAATCCCGGCGCCTCCGCTGGGGTCGGTCCCAGCGATGGTCAGTGCTGTTTTCATGTCCAGTCCTCCTTTTTGCATGTTTCATGGAAGTTTTATCCTGCGGCGTAAGGCGCCGCGTCTCCGGCCCGGAGTTCGGGCGCCGTTACAGCCGCTCCGCCAGCGCTTTCAGCTCCCGGGCCGCGGCCTCCGGGTCCCGCTGTCCGAAAATGCCGGAGACCACGGCCACGCCGGAGAGACCCAGCCCCTTGAGCTCCAGGATGTTTTCCCGGCTGACGCCGCCGATGGCGACCACGGGAACGCCCGCCGCCGCCGTGACGGCCCGGATGGTCTCCCTGGAAATGGGCTTCGCGTCGGACTTGGTGCCGGTGGCAAAGGCCGCGCCGCAGCCCAGGTAGTCCGCTCCGGCCTCCCGGGCCCGGCGGGCCTCCTCCGCCGAGTGGGCGGAGACGCCGACGATCTTATCCGGCCCCAGCAGCGCCCGGGCGCGGCCCGCCTCCAGATCGCCCTGGCCCACGTGGACGCCGTCGGCCCCGGCGGCCAGGGCGATGTCCGCCCGGTCATTGATGATGCTCACGGCCCCCAGCCTGCGGCAGAGGGACGCGAAGCGCCGCGCCTCCGCCAGGAAAGCGCCGTCCTCCAGATTCTTTTCCCGGAGCTGAACGATGGCCGCGCCTCCACGGACGGCGGCCTCGATCTGGCGAAAAAAGTCCTCCTCGCCCGCCGCCCAGGCCCGGTCGGTGACGGCGTAAAGCCGGAGTGTTTCAGGTCTGATGTTCATGGCAGAATCCCCCTCAAAATATAAAATCCGCAGATAAACCAACCTGGTTCATCTGCGGTAAGACATCCGCTATTTCCCTACGTTGGCATGATCCAAATCAGGTTCCGGGTCGGGACCTTCGCGGTCCCCTCTCAGCCCGCGCCAGCGGACTCCCCTTTTTTATTGTACCCCTATCATACGCCGTTTCTCCCGGATTTGCAAGCCCCCTGGCAAAGTTTCCCTCCGCCGTCATTCTGCGTTCGGAAAGCAGAGGGGGCGGAGATCTTTAACGGCGGCGCCCTTTCATGACATCCAGGGAGCATTTCATGACAAGAGCCTTGAAACCCCACGTTTCCCTCGATAAACTTAAGAAAAGCAAGGGATATCAGATCGCATATGGAAAGGGGAATCAGCATGAATATACAGATGGTGGAAGGGCTTCTGGGCGCCAGCTCTCAAATCAAGCTCTCGGGCACGCCTATGAGCGTGTACCGGCAGGCCAGCGCCGAGGGCGACTCGGAAAAGATGAAGCGGGCGCTGGGATACACCGGCGAGTGCGCGGAGAAAGCGGTCAAGTACCAGGAGAAGCTGGACAAGGGCATGAAAGCTGAGGCGAAGGCTGAACGGGAAAAGGCGAAGCTGGAGCGGGAAGCCGCCATCGAGAAGCGCCGGGAAGAGCGCAGGCGGGCGGAGGAAGGCGCGGAGCCGGGCCGCCCCCAGGGAACCGATCTGGTGCAGATCAGCGAGGCGGCGAAAGCGGCGCTGAAAAACAATCGGCCCGCCGAGGCGGCGGAGCCTGTTGACGGCGAGCCGGTCACCTATACGTCCACCGGCGAGATCGCCGCCGCTCCGGCGGAGTCCGAACCTACAGTCTCATTTACCGCGTAAAATTGTAAGGAGGAATGACGTATGACGCCGATTTCTGGTGTGAGCACCGACGCGATCCGGCCTTTGACAACGGCTGAAAAGGTGCTGGGCGCGTCCAAGGCCCAAAAGCCCGAGGAAGAGGACCGCCGGCTGAAGCCCGTAATGGACGAATATATCCCAGAGGAGCCCCGAGAGCCCTCCGGCCGCTACTGGATGGGCAGAGATGAGGACGGTCAGCCCAAAATCTATTTCGACGACCCGGAGCGGGCGGCGGACGCCCCCAAGCGGCCGGAGGACGCGCCCGACGCCAGGAAGCCGGACGCACCCGAGGAGGAGGAGCCCGAGCAAGCGGGCCAGGGTGCGAAGGGCCCGGAGAGGAAAAAAGAAGAGGACGAGGTCTGGGAGTGCAATACCGACAAGGTGGACCGGGAGATCGAAAAGCTGAAAAAGAAACGGCAGGAGCTGGAACAGCGGCTGAATACCGAGACCGACGAGGCCAAGGTCGAGGATCTGAAGCGTCAGCTGGCCCAGGTAGAGCGGGAGCTGAAGCAGAAGGACAACGATACCTACCGGAGGCAGCATTCCAAGGTGACACAGATCTCTTAAGTTTTAAACAGCGGCGGTTTCTGCAAACCGCCGCTGTTCTCTTTCCAAGCGGGGAACCCGCAAGCATCATCTTGACAGGGTCCCCGTCCATTCTGTGGGGCTACGACGCGGGGGAGGAGACGTTCAGCAGCACGTTCAGGGAAAAGCGCCCTCCCTCCTGTTCCGTCAATACCGCCCCATGGTACTTTTCCGCCACCGCCTTGATGTTGGAAAGTCCGGTGCCCGCCGGGGGCAGCGGTTCGTCAGAGCAGGTATTTTCAAAGGTCAGCATATAGAAATCCCCCTGCTGCTTCCCGCTGATGCGGATGTACCTGTCCGTAGCATTGGCGCGGCAGGCGGAAATGGCGTTGTCCAGGGCGTTGGCAAAGAGTACGCACAGGTCGAAATCATCGATCCGGCAGGGCTTGGGCAGGACCAGGGATACGTCCGCCGCGATCTCCTTTGTCAGGCCCAGCTTCTCTCCCAGCAGGATGTCCACCACCGGATTGCCGGTCTGATAGAGAAACGACAGGGCCTCCGATACCGTCTCCAGCTTTTTCAGGTATTCCCTGCTCTCCTCCAGTTTCCCGCTTCTGAGCAGGCCGCCCAACACGGACAAATGGTTTTTAATGTCATGGCGAAAGGATTTCGTCTGCTCATAGCGCGCCCGCGCCTCCGCAATATAAACCTTTTGCTCATGCACCGCCTGGCTTAGCGACTGCAGCTCCGCCTGGGCCTGGAAGCCCCGGCAGAGCTGGCGGTAGGCGTACAGGGTGCACAGCAGCGCCGCCAGACCCATGACCTGCAAAAGCAGCAGGGTGCTGTGCTTGCCGACCTCCTCCAGGGAAACGACGGGGGTGAAAAAGCTGTAGGCGGTCTGGAGGATATACAGCTCTGCGGCAAAGAAGAACAGTACGGGAAACAGCGCAAGGCCAATATAAGGCGTTCGGGCGGCCTCCGTCCAGGCCAGGAGCTTCAGCACGGCATGATAGCAGCCGGCGCACAGCACGAGGAAGAGGGCCTGGGCCGCGATGAGCAGCGGATAGAGCAGCGGGCTTCCGATGAAGTGGGGGAAGAGGGCCGCCTCCACGGAGTTGATGATCCCGAAGGAAAGCTGTGAAACGTAGTAGGACAGCACGGCGGAGAGCCAGGACACGGCCTCCTGATTTCCCATTCCGAAGCGGCTGAGCGCGTAAAGCGCCAGTACGCCCGCGCCTACGGAGAGGGTTCCGTCAAGGGCAAGGCCGCTTGAGACAAACTGGATCGCGCACAGGAGGAGAAGGTAAACGGCAAAGTACCAGCCTTTCAGCTTCTTTCCGGTGAGACGGCTGGTGAAGACCATATGCATCACCCCATGTCCCACAAGGAGGCAGAGGCTGTCCAGAAACAGGGCGAAATAGTCCATGTCAGCTCCCCCTCTCTTTCATATGGCGCAAAAGGGCTTGGGTCAGCTCCCGCTCCCGCAGCCGGGAAGCAGGAATGCGCTCCCCCTGGGACAGCAGGACCTGCCCGGCCCGACACCCGCGGACATAGTCCAGGTTGACCAGATAGCTCCGGTGGCACTTGAAAAAGCGTCCGTCCACGCGGCGCTCCAGATCCTCCAGCTTGTTGTAATAGTCGCTCACGGTTCCGTCGCTTTTGTGAAGGTAGATTTTCCGGCCCAAGACCTCACAGTACACAATGTCGGAGAGGAGAACGACCTCGCAGCCGATTCCCCGCTGGATCACCAGCTCCCTCGTCCCCTTCTCCAAGGACAGGAGGACCCGGTCCAGCGTCCGTTTGAAACGGGCGCTGTCCAGAGGCTTCAGCAGATAGTCGAACGCCTCCACCTGAAAGGCGTCAAACACGCATTCCTTCAATACGGTCACAAACACCAGCAGACTGCGATCTCCCTGCTGGCGCAGCCGCTGGGCGGTCTCCATTCCATCCGGCTGTTCCATCTGGATGTCCAGGAAGATCACATCATAGCCGCCGCCCGCGTCCAGAAGGGCAGGGCCATTGGAAAAGCTGTCCACAGAGTAGTCCGCAATGGATCTTTCCTTCATGTATTCCGCAAGACCGCCGGCAAGCTCCCGGACCATCAGCGGCTCGTCATCGCAGATCGCAAATTTAATCATGTTCACCACCACGTTTTCCTGTCAGTCTATCAGGTTAACAAAAAAGGGGCGGGGATAGAACCCCCGGCGTCATGGAATGCCGTAAATATGTCATGAAATGTTTTGCGGCGCGTCCGGGAATGTAAAAACCTTCGCGCGAAAACGCTTTGCTCAATATCCGTACCGCTTTCGGTATTTCAGCAGCAGCGCCGCCGCCATCACCGCCCCCAGCAGCTCCGCCGCGGGTGTCGCCAGCCACACGCCGGTGACGCCGCCCAGCAGGACGGGCATGATTTGAATACTGGCAACCGTGAACAGGAAGGACCGGGAGAAGGCCAGCACCGCGGACACCACGCCGTTGGACAGGGCGGTGAACATCCCGCTGGCAAAGACGTTCAGCCCCACGAACAGCAGCGCCAGGGAGCACAGGCGGTTTCCCGTGACGGCCAGCTCATAGACCGGGCTGTCCGGCCGGGTGAAGACGCCCACCAGGGGGACGGTGGCCAGGATAGAGACCACCGTGCACAGGACGGAGGCCCCGACAATGAAGCGGACGCTGAAC
This sequence comes from uncultured Oscillibacter sp., assembly GCA_947244595.1. Lineage (GTDB taxonomy): Bacteria > Bacillota > Clostridia > Oscillospirales > Oscillospiraceae > Oscillibacter. Next base: position 11,761 of record CAMXKT010000038.1, read on the forward strand.
CTCACCAGCTTTTTCAGCTTCTCGTGGTTCTGTTCCCCGTGGTAGTAGGAGATCATAGGGACCACGCCGTAGGAGTAGCCGATAAACAGGGCGCTGACAAACATAAGTACATACATGATAATCGTGATGGACGCCACGCCGTCCTCGCCCACGTATTTCAACATCGCCAGATTGAACAGCAGGGTGGTGATGCCGGACACCAGGGAGGTGGCCAGCTCCGACATGCCGTTGGTGGAGGCGTGGAACAGCACGCCTCCACGGAAGACCGGCCTTTCAAAGTGGAGCAGGCTGTCCTTTTTTCGGAATACCAGGAAGCCCACCACGGCGGTGAGGAAGTAGCCCAGGCCGGTAGCGATGGCCGCCCCCTGAATGCCCAGGTCAAACAGGGCAATCAGCGCATAGTCCAGGACGATATTGGTCACGCCTCCCGCCACGGTGCAGATCAGGGACAGCTTGGATTTATCGGCGGCGATCAGGTAGAGGGAGAAGTTATACATCAGCAGAATGGGGATGGTGAAGATCAGGTAATTGCTCAGGTAAGCGCGGCAATAGCCGAATACCGCCGGGGAGAGGCCCATGGTCCCCAGCAGGGCGTCCATCAGGGTATAGCCCAGCGTCATCATCACCGCCCCCACAACGGCGTTGGTGAGGATCAGCAGGGTGAAGTCCTGCCGGGCCTCCTGTTCCCTGCCCTCCCCCATTTTCTTCATGACCACGGCGCTGCCGCCGGTGGCCAGCATGCCGGAGATTGCCGTGATCAGGGCAATGGCCGGGGCGGTGAGGTTGATGGCGGACAGGGCCTCCATGCCGATGAGGTTGGAGACGAACAGCCCGTCCACCATGGTGTAGAAGGTGTTGAACACCGTCATGACGATGGTGGGGAAGGCAAAGCGCAGAATGTTCCCGCCGGTGACCGGCAGGTGGTAAGAATCCACTTTCTCCATGGCGTCTTAATTCCTCCAGTCGATGTCCTGGCCGTCTCCCAGGTCAAAATACTGTATTTCTGTTCCCAGCATCGGAAGCCGGACGGCGGAGACACGCCGGTTCTGGGCGGGGGCGAAGTAGTAAACGCCGCTCTCGGCACACATGACGCTGGTGCAGAGGGTCTGTTCATATACATCGTAGTCGGGATCGGCTTTCGCCAGTCCCTCGGGAATGTCCACCGGGGCGAAGGCCCGGAACATCCGGGAGACCCCATCCGATTCGTCCTTTCCCGGGACGGCAAACTCCTTCATAAAGGCCAGCCGCACAAAGCGGGAGGGGGAAGAATAGTCTCCCGGCAGACCGGAGCCGCCGCCGAGACGCTCGCCAAATTCCCGAATCTCATGGCCCGCAACGGTCCGCGGTGCCTTGGACAGATTGGTGACCCCCACGAAGTTTCGCAGATTCGTCCGCTGCCAGCGGTAATCCGGACTGTTGGTCAGCACGCCGATGGTGTTCCGGTGGATGGACAGTCCGTTCTCCTCCGGCTCGATGATGACGGCCTCGCCCGCTTTATCGCTGAGGATATAGTGGGCGGGCAGGGGCTTTCCCTGAATGGGCTCGTCCACCACGGCAACTCCATCCAGAGCTTCCACGGCTTCCTCTACCCCGGCGCACCGGCTGAGCAGCCAGGCCAGCAGGCGGCCCGGATGAACCGCGGTCCTCCCCGGCCCGGCGGCCTCCTCATAGACGGCGTACTCCGGAAAATGGAGGAGGGCTCCCATCAGACCGGCGGAATTGACCCCGTCCACCAAAATCGGCTCCCCGAAGCCCAGCACCGCCATCCCGGTGTAGCCGTATTCGCCGGGGACGGCCCCCTCTCCATGAAGGCCGGAGGCGCAGGGCGCTCCCTGAGGAACGCCAATGACCCGGTTGGCCGCCAGATCGCCAAACTGGTCATAGGTTCGCCCCAGCAGGTGACGGCCGTCCTCTGTCCTCCATGAAAAACTGCTGCATCCCAAATTCATATCAAAAACCTCCTGTTTTCGCTTATTGTTGTCCACGAGACTTGCAATCATTCCTGACAGGGGGTATCATAAACCGTGTGGCCGCCACGCAGTCAATGGGTATTTTGAAATTTATGGAGGAAATTTTTATGGAGCGGAAAAAAGGCTGGCTGACCTCCGGCGCCTTCGCCACCCTGTGCGGTACAACTAAGGAAACTCTGCGCCACTACAAGGATGTGGATTTGCTGCCGCCCGCCCACCAGGGGAACAACGGCTATTTTTACTACGACGCGGAGCAGTTTTACGACTTCTATGCCATCTCCATCTTCCGCCAGACGGGCACGCCCCTGGAGGAGATCCGCCGCTGCC
>CAMXKT010000039.1 GCA_947244595.1 uncultured Oscillibacter sp.
TGTGGGGCGCGATCAACCTTCTGGAGGGCTACGGCAACGACAACCCCGGAGCCAAGAGCCAGGGCATGAAGCAGCTGATGGCCGGCGGAGGCGTCGCCCTCATCGGCATCACCCTGGTCCCCCTGCTGTCCGGGCTGTTCACCGCCTGATGCGGGCATCCCGCCCGTAAGGGCGCAGGTTCTCCCCCGGCCTGCCGGAGATGGAGCTGTCCCCACTTTGACAATGGCAGGCATCCATCCGGCGGGCCGGAACGGGAAAAGCCGCATAAAACCGGGGAAATCCCCGGTTTCAGTAAACCAAACAACCACTTTCCGGGCGGGTCCATCTCCCGCCCACCAACTTTAAGGAGGACAAAAATATGGCATTTTTCAACAGTGCGATCAATGTGCTGCAGACCCTCGTTGTGGCGCTGGGCGCCGGCCTCGGCGTGTGGGGCGCGATCAACCTTCTGGAGGGCTACGGCAACGACAACCCCGGAGCCAAGAGCCAGGGCATGAAACAGTTGATGGCGGGCGGAGGCGTCGCCCTCATCGGTATCACCCTGGTCCCCCTGCTCTCCGGGCTGTTCACCGCCTGACACGGAGGCAGGACAAGGCCCGCTGTAACCAGGGCGGGGCGGCGCCCTGCCGCCCTGCCCCACCAGATGAAAGGACAAGGTATTTGATTTGGGCAGTATTCTTGACGCAATCGCGGAATGGCTCAAAGAGCTTCTGATCAGCGGGATCATGGGCAACCTCACAGGTGTTTTCGATTCGGTCAACTCCCGCGTGGGGGAGATCGCCACGGATGTGGGCATGACCCCGGCGAGCTTCTCCCCTGGCATCTTCTCCATGATACGCAGCGTATCGGAGACCGTCATCATCCCCATAGCGGGGCTGATCCTCACCTTCATTGCCTGTTACGAGCTGATCCAGCTCATCATTGAGCATAACAACCTCTCGAACTTCGAGACATGGATCATCTTCAAGTGGATATTCAAGACCTTCGTGGCTGTCACGCTCATCTCCAACTGCTTCAACATCGTGATGGCGGTCTTTGATGTCTGTCAGAGCGTGATCTCCCAGAGCGGGGGCATCATCGGCGCGTCCACATCGGTCAGCGATGAGGCCATCGCCGCGATGGAGGCCACGCTGGAGACCTACGGCGTGGGTACGCTTTTGGGCATCTACCTGATGAGCTTTGTGATACAGCTCACCCTCTGGATACTCTCCATCGTGATCTTCGTCATCGTCTACGGCCGTATGATAGAGGTGTATTTGATGACAAGCCTCGCGCCCATCCCGCTCTCTACCTTCGGGAACCGGGAACAGAGCCAGACCGGGCAGAACTACCTCCGCTCCCTGTTCGCCCTGGGTTTCCAGGGCTTCCTCATCATCATCTGTGTCGGCATCTACGCTGTGCTGATACAGTCCATCTCGTTCACTTCGGATATAGTCGGCTCCCTCTGGGGCGTGGTGGGGTACACGGTCCTGCTGGTGTTCACCCTGTTCAAGACCGGGGGCCTTGCCCGAAGCGTACTGAACGCCCATTGACCGGGAAAGGAGGTCATCATGGCAGCGTATATCTCTGTCCCCCGCGACCTGACGCGGGTAAAGTCCAAGGTGTTCTTTGGGCTGACGAAGCGGCAGCTCGTCTGCTTCGGCGCGGCGGCGCTCATCGGCGTCCCGGCGTTCTTCCTGATGAAGCGTTCCGGCAACACCAGCCTCGCCGTCATGGGCATGATCGTCCTCATGCTCCCGCTGTTCTTCCTCGCCATGTACGAGAAGGACGGCCAGCCGCTGGAGGCGGTGGCGCGGCATTTCATCCAGGCGAAATTCATCCGCCCGAAGGTCCGTCCCTATGCGACCAACAACTATTACTCTGCCCTCATGCGGCAGGACCAAGTGGAAAAGGAGGTACAGGCCATTGTTCAAAACGCGGAAAAACGGGCGCGGGAAAGCGGAGCCAGCCGCTCTCCCCGCAAGCCTGACAAAAGCGGAAAAGCAGCAGGTCAGGGCCATCATCGAGAAGGCCCGCAGGGATGACGGCACTCCCCGCACCGCCCAGCAGTCCATCCCGTTCCAGCGGATGTTCCCGGACGGCATCTGCCGTGTCACCGACAACTACTACACCAAGACCGTCCAGTTCAACGACATCAACTACCAGCTCGCCCAGCAGGAGGACAAGACGGCTATCTTTGAGGAATGGTGCAGCTTCCTCAACTTCTTCGACAGCTCCATCCGTTTCGAGCTGTCCTTCATGAACATGGCGACCGATGCGGAGAGCTTCGAGAAGTCCGTCCGCATCCCGCCCGCTGGGGACGCCTTTGACAGCGTCCGGGCGGAGTACAGCCAGATGCTGAAAAGCCAGCTCGCCAGGGGCAACAACGGCCTGACAAAAGCCAAGTACCTGACCTTCGGCATCGAGGCGGCCTCCATGCGGCAGGCGAAGCCCCGGCTGGACCATGTGGAGACGGACCTGCTCAACAACTTCAAGCGCATCGGCGTGACCGCCGCTGTGCTGAACGGGAAGGAGCGCCTGCGCCTGATGCACTCCATGTTCCACATGGGCGACCGTGATCCGTTCACCTTTGAGTGGAAATGGCTGGTGGAGTCCGGGCTGTCCGTGAAGGACTTCATCGCCCCCGCCGCCTTTGCCTTCAACGGGCGGCGCACCTTCCAGGCGGGGGATATGTACGGGGCCATGTCGTTTTTGTCCATCACGGCCTCGGACATCAGCGACCGTATGCTGGCGGACATCCTGGACATCGACTCCAGCCAGATCGTCACCATGCACATCCAGTCCATCGACCAGAACAAGGCCATCAAGACAGTGAAGCACACCATCACGGAGCTGGACCGGAGCAAGATCGAGGAACAGAAGAAGGCCGTCCGCGCCGGGTACGACATCGACATCATCCCCTCCGACCTCGCCACCTACGGCAGGGACGCCAAGGCGCTCCTGAAGGAATTGCAGAGCCAGAACGAGCGGATGTTCATGGTGACGTTCCTGGTGATGAACACCGGGCGCACCGAGCAGGAGCTGGAGACCAATGTGTTCCAGTCCCAGAGCATCGCCCAGAAGCACAACTGCGTCCTGCGGCGGTTGGACTTCCAGCAGGAGCAGGGGCTGATGTCCTCCCTGCCGCTGGCGCAGAACCTCATCGAGATACAGCGGGGCCTCACCACCAGCTCCACCGCCATCTTCATCCCGTTCACCACGCAGGAACTGTTCCAGGACCGGAAGGAGTCCCTCTACTACGGCTTGAACGCACTCTCCAACAACCTCATCATGGTGGACAGGAAGGCTCTTAAAAACCCCAACGGGCTGATCCTTGGCACTCCCGGCTCCGGCAAGTCCTTCGCCGCCAAGCGGGAGATCGCCAACGCCTTCCTTGTGTCGGACGATGACGTCATCATCTGCGACCCGGAGGCGGAGTACGCGCCGCTGGTGGAGCGGTTCGGCGGGCAGATCATCAGGATCAGCCCGTCCAGCAGCCAGTATGTCAACCCGATGGACATCAACCTGAACTACTCCGAGGAGGACAACCCCGTGGCCCTGAAAGCCGACTTCATCCTCTCCCTGTGCGAGCTGGTGGTAGGCGGCAAGGAGGGCCTCCAGCCGGTGGAGAAAACGGTCATCGACCGCTGCGTCCACCAGATATACCAGAAGTATTTCGAGGACCCCAGGCCGGAGAATATGCCCCTCTTGCAGGACCTCTACGAGGCGCTCTTAAAGCAGGAGGAGAAGGAGGCCCGCCATGTGGCGACCGCCCTTGAAATCTATGTCTCCGGCTCCCTGAACATCTTCAACCACCGCACCAATGTGGACATCACAAACCGCATCGTCTGCTTCGACATCAAGGACCTGGGCAAGCAGATGAAGAAGATCGGGATGCTGGTGGTGCAGGACCAGGTGTGGGGGCGCGTGACCCAGAACCGCAGCGCGGGCAAGGCCACCCGGTATTTCATGGACGAGTTCCATCTGCTCTTGAAAGAGGAGCAGACGGCGGCCTACTCCGTGGAGATATGGAAAAGGTTCCGCAAATGGGGCGGCATCCCCACCGGCATCACCCAGAATGTGAAGGACCTGCTCTCCAGCCGGGAGGTGGAGAACATCTTTGAGAACAGCGACTTCATCATCATGCTCAACCAGGCGGCGGGCGACCGTACCATCCTGGCGAAACAGCTCAACATCTCGCCCCACCAGCTCTCCTATGTGACCCACTCCGGCGAGGGCGAGGGGCTGCTGTTCTTCGGAAATGTGATCCTGCCCTTCGTGGACCGGTTCCCCACAGATTTGGAACTCTACAAGATCATGACGACCAAGCTGACGGAGGTCAGGAAGCGGGAGGCGGACAATGGCTGATAAGGCGCGCCGCCTCCATTTTACGGAGGATGAGCTTTCTGACCGGGACATCCGCAGGGCGGCGAAAAAGGCGGACAAGGCCGCCGATAAAGCGGACCGGGCGAATGAGAAGCTCCCGACAAAGAGGCGTGTGCGTATCACCCGTGACAGCGGCAGGGCCGAGGCCGTGGATGAGCGGCTGTCGGATAAGCTCCACCAGTCCCGGCAGTCCTCCAAAGCGGACAGGGAAAAGGAAAAAGCCCCCTCGAAAAGGCGACCCCGCACCACCGCCAGAAGCGGCAAGGTGGAGGCCACCGCGGAGCGGCTCTCGGATAAGCTGCGCCCGGAACGGCAGTCTACGAAAGCCGCAAGGGGCAAGCTCCGCATCGAAGTGACGGAAGCCACCGCCCGGAAGCCGGGAGTGGGTGGCCGGGCGGCGGTGAACGCCCCCGCCGCTGCTCTCCATGCGGCAAGGAACACCGTCCGGGACGCTGTGGGCCGTTCGGACAATGACGGTGAGGGCAACTCCGGCGCGGATGCCCTGCAAAGCGGGGAGTCCACGGTGCGGAACACCGGGAACGTCGTGAACAACCGCCATTACAGCCACAAGCTGAAACAGTACGACAAGGCGGCGAGGCTGGAGCGGAAGTCAGACAGCGCCAATGTGGAGGCCCTGTACCAGCGGGATCGCCACAATGACACCAACCCCTCCTCCAATCCCATCTCCAGGTGGCGGCAGAAGCAGGAACTGAAAAAGCGGTATATGGAAGCCAAGGCCAGCGGCAAAGCCGGGGCTTCCGGGGCGGCGAAGGGCGGAAAAAGGGCCGCCGAGGGAACGAAGTCACTGGTGGATAAAGGGATCGAGTTTGTAAAGGAACATCCCAAAGCTATCCTTATCGCTGGTGTCCTGGGGCTTCTGGTGATGCTCATCGCTGGGATGTTCTCATCCTGCACCGCCATGTTCGCCGGGAGCGGGAACGCGGTGCTGGGGACCTCCTACACGGCGGAGGACGCTGACATCCTGGGGGCCGACGCGGACTACTCCGCGCTGGAGACTGCCCTGGACAACCAGATAAGCAATATCGAAAGCACCCACCCCGGCTATGACGAGTACCGCTACGACCTGGCGGAGATCGGCCACAACCCCTATGAGCTGGCCTCCTACCTGACCGTCCTGTTCGAGGACTACACCAGGGCGGAGGTCCAAAGCACCCTGCAAAGCCTGTTCGCCCAGCAGTACACCCTCACCCTCACGCCGGAGGTGGAGGTCCGCTACCGCACAGAGACAAGGACGGACAGCGAGGGCAACGACTACGATGTGGAAGTGCCGTACAACTATTATATCCTCAATGTGAAGCTGACCAACAAGGGGCTGGGGGCGGTGATCCGGGACTCCGGGCTGACAACGGAGCAGGCCGACCGCTATGATGTGCTGATGACCACCAGCGGCAACCGTTCGGAGCTGTTCGGGGAGGATGTGTATGGCGTGTCCGGGGGCGAGTACACGGACTATGACATCCCCGGCGAGGCGCTGACCGATGAGAAATTCCGCAGGATGATAACCGAGGCGGAGAAGTACCTGGGCTACCCCTATGTCTGGGGCGGCAGTTCCCCCAGCACAAGTTTTGACTGCTCCGGCTTCGTGTCGTGGGTCATCAACCACAGCGGCAACGGCTGGAACGTTGGCCGGCTGGGCGCCAGGGGGCTGAAAAATATCTGCGACATCATCCCGCCCGACCAGGCGAAGCCGGGGGACCTGATCTTCTTCCACCACACCTACGACGCCCCAGACCCCAGCGACGCTACCCATGTGGGCATCTATGTGGGCGATGGGATGATGATCCACTGCGGCAACCCCATCTCCTACGCCAGCACCGAGAGCAGCTATTGGCAGAGCCATTTCCTGTGCTTCGGGCGCATCAGGTGACGCCGCTGGCAAGACCACAAGACCATGGGAGGTGAGGAACAAGATGGATGAGATGGGGAAAGACCCGCGCCAGCCATCCGAGGCATATCCTGGCGATACCATCGGGAGCCTGATGGCCGAGTGTGAGCTGCTGGAGCAGTATATCGGCGGCGAAAAGGAGCGGCTGGAACGCTTCATGCTGGAGACAGGCGGCGCAAGTGACGCATCTGACCGCATAGAGGAGCGGATAGCCATCCTGCAAGATATGCTCACATCGGCGGAAGGCCGCTTGCAGGTGCTGTATGACGCCCAGGAGCGGGAGGCTTTTGCGCCGGAGAAGGAAACCGCGGGGCGGACATCAGTGATAAAGGACCTTGCGGAGAGAAAGGCGGCGGCAACACAGAAACCACCTGAAATGAAAAAGGAGAGGCACTCCCCCGGCATGGAGAGATAGCGGGGACACCCGCATCCCCGTTCCGGGCGTTTCAGGCACAGCAAAAAGGAGCGAAAATGAGCGAGAGACTGGACAAGATCGGGGCGGACCGTGACCGCGCAAAGGAAAAGCGCGACCTGTGGGACGCCCGCTACAAGGAGCTTTGCCAGAAGTACACCCAGCAGGAGAACACGGAGATACACGAGATGGTGCGGGCGCGGAACCTGACCCCGGACCAGCTTGCGGAGGTCCTGAAAGCCCTGCAAGGCGGGCTGATCCCCTTCCCGGCCGCTGTGCCGGGGGCGGGCGCGCCGGATGCGCTGGCTGGCCGTGACAACAATACTTCTGAGATCAAGGAGGATAAAGAGCATGAAGATTAAGAGCATGATCGCCGGCCTTCTGGCGGGCGTTCTGATGATGGGGAACCTCTCCGCCGTGTGCTTTGCGGCGGACAATTCCCCGGTTTCCACGGAGGGGGCCGCTGGGACAGAGGCCGTGGAGACAGCCCCCGCTGGAACAGACGGGACTGCCGGGGACGCTGTGGAGACTGACAGCCCCGCCCTGCCCGATGGCGCCACCCTCGGCACGAAGATCGTCCTGCCGGAAGGTGTGACGATCAGCGAGGACGGGAAGATCACCTTTTCCGCCCAGGGCATGGAGCAGATCATGGAGGCCCTGATGGGCGGCGATACCAGCAAGGACACCGGCGAGGAGACCGATACCGATGCTGACGCCGATGCCGGAACGGAGGCGGCGACAGAGACCGTTGCCGTTGGCACAGTCAATGTCCGCAGCGACACCTACCTGAACCTCCGCTCCGGCTCCGGCATGGAACACTCGGTGATCGGGCATCTGCTCCGGGGTACGGAGGTGGAGGTCGTTGGCGAGAGCGGCGACTGGTATGAGGTCGTGGTCCCGGAGGCCACCGGGTATGTCTACAAGGACTATCTGGATGTGGCGGAACAGGAGTCCCCTGCCGCCCCGCCCGCGGATGAGGGGCAGGATGCGCCTGACACAAGCGGCTTTGACGAGGACACCCTGATGATGATGCTCCTGCTGATGATGAGCATGGGGAATACCGATGCGGCAGGTCCTCCTTCCGCCGCCCTCACCCCGGACGGAAACCTGACGCTGGTGGACGATTATGATGAGGCTCATGCGGACGGCTCCGGCAAGCAGTTCATCACGCTGGTGACAAAGGCCGGGAACACCTTCTACCTCATCATCGACCGGGATGACGAGGGGGAGCAGACCGTCCACTTCCTGAACCTGGTGGATGAGGCGGACCTGCTGGCCCTGATGGACGAGGACACGGCGGCGAAATACACCAAGCCGGAGCCGGAGGTCCAGCCGCCCGCCGAGACCCAGAAGCCGGAGGACAACGAGGACAAGCCGGATGAGGAAAAGCCCGCGCCCAAGGCTAACCCCCTGCCCGCCCTGCTCCTTGTGCTGACACTGCTGGGCGGAGGCGGCTTCTTCGCCTATACGAAGTTCTTCAAGGGCGGCGGGAAGAAGGAACAGGCCAAGCCGGACCCGGACGCCGACTATTCGGAGGATGACGAGGACTACGGCCTCCCGGAGGACATTGGGCTTGACGATGAGGACGAGGATGGCTTTGACGGGTCGGACGATGAGCCGGTCTAAGCGGAGCCATCTGTATCTGATGGAACAGTCTGCGGCTGGCGGCTGAGACCAGCCGCAAACCCTTTTGTAGAACAGGAGGTGCGGCTATGCGTATTGACCCCCGAAGGTTTCTTGAACTTCTGGTCCTCCTGATGATCTGCCTGTGGCTGACGCTCATTTGTCTGAACGGCTTTCCAAAAGCCTATGGCGGATATGCCGTATCCATGTTACAATGGGTACAGTAATGCCGGGAGGTGGCGGATATGGGCGCGAGGGGCTGGAAAGACCTGAAAGCAAAACAGAAACAGAAGTTGTCCGAGGTCATGTTCGGCGTGGTCTGCGCCCATTATAAAGAGCATGGGCGGATGCCCGCCGATGCGGAACTGGAGAAGCTGGCAAAGGCGGCTTTTACCAAGATACAGGGCCGTGGGCTGGGGCTGTCCTATGAGACCGTCCATGATGTTTTCCTGAAAAAACAGGCCAGATTTGCGGAGCGGATCGGGAAGAACAGCCTCCCGGAGCCGCCGAAGCCCAGGGTGAAGAAAACCGAGGCGGAGAAGCTGGCGATCAAGCGGGCCGCCCGGAAACGGAGAAAGGCGAGGCTGGCGGCGCAGGAGCAGCAGAGCTTGCCGGAGCAGGACGGCCGCTTCTTTTATATCGCCGGGTACACCTCCGGGGGCGCCCCCTATGGTGTCACTTGGGAGGAGATGGGGCTGGAACCCTGGGAAGAACTGGAGTAGGAGGTGCGGATATGGGCCGCTACACGGAGCAGGAACTGAGGGACATCTTTTATGATGCCCTGGACTTCTTCAACGAAGCCCTTGACTCCGGCATCACAAGGGACAACACCGTCCTTGCGTTCTTCACCCCGGAGAACGGTCTGGAGGTCTACGAGCGGTTCTGCAAAGAGCATTTTCCGAGGAACCTGGACGAGGACTACAAGGCGGAGGGCTATTTCCAGTCCTTTGCGGCACAGGCTTTTGTGGGCAGGGGGCTATACGGCGTGATGGTACGCGCCGACATCAGCTTCCCCCTGCCGGAGCTGCACCGTGTTTTCCTCCATGAAATATCACACCTGTTCTGCTGTGAGAACGAGATCGAGGGCGGGGGCTTCTTTGACCGCTACTGCATGGGCAGCGGGGCGGAGGACGGCATGATGAACGCCGGGTACGCGATCTGGCGGGAGGCTGTGGCTGACATCATGGCCGATTCCATCCTGAGCGAGTACACGTCCCTAACGCTGGCGGATGTCCGGGAGGAGGTGGGGCGGCTCTACCGTATGCTGTCCCCGGCAGACCCGGACTCGAAGAAATGTATGTCGCTGATCCTCGTGTATGTCATGGCTACAAGGGAGGTCGGCGGCGTGACGGAGTGGGCCGATGCGGAGGCGGGGCTGAAACAGCGTCTTAGGCTGGAGGACCCGGCATTGTACGCCGTCCTCAAAATGGCCTTTGACAATCTGCACCGCTCCCCATTCTGGTCCATCACCCCGGACTTCATCATGGAGCTGGGCGAAGCCTATCTCTCCCTCCTGTCGCACAAATTTCTCCGGGAGAGCTTTTCCTGAAACAGGCGGCGGGCAAAACTTTATAAAAACCGTAAAGCGGACAAGGATCACACATCTTTGTCCGCTTTTTTCATGCCCAAAATCGGGTGAAAACAGTTGATTTTTTCAGAAAGGAGCAACTGCCTATGAGCAAGTTAGTGATCTGCGAGAAGCCTTCGGTGGCGCAGAGCATCGGCAAGGTGCTGGGCGCCTCGAAACGGTGTGACGGCTACCTGGAGGGCGGCGGGTATATCGTGAGCTGGTGCGTGGGCCATCTGGTGGAGCTGGCCCAGCCGGAGGCTTACGGCGAGACCTACGCCAAGTGGCGGCTGGAGGACCTGCCCATCCTGCCGGAGAAGTGGCAGTACCAGGTGTCCCCGTCCACCAAGAAGCAGTTCCAGGTGTTGAAGGGGCTGATGGGCCGGGAGGATGTCACCTCCATCGTGGAGGCCACCGACGCCGGACGGGAGGGCGAGCTGATCTTCCGGCTGGTCTACCACCAGTGCAAGTGCAAAAAGCCCTTTGAGCGGTTCTGGATCTCCTCAATGGAGGACACCGCCATCCGGGAGGGCTTCGCCCGCCTGAGACCGGGGACGGAATACGACGCCTTGTATGAGGCTGCCCTGTGCCGGGAGCGCGCCGACTGGATCGTCGGCATCAACGCCACCCGGCTCTTTTCATGCAAGTACGGCCCCACCCTCAATGTGGGCCGGGTGATGACGCCCACGCTGGCGATGGTCTGCGGACGGGAGGCGGCGATCCGCAATTTCCAGTCCGAGCCGTTCTACACGGTCCAGCTTGTGCCGGAGGGCTTTGCGGCGAACGGAGAGCGCGTGAAGGAAAAGACCGAGGCAGAGAAGATCGCGGAGGAGTGCCGTTCGGCGGGGACGGCCACCGTGGTAAAGACGGAGCGCAAAGACAGGGCGGAGAAGCCCCCGGCGCTCTACGACCTGACCTCCCTCCAGCGGGACGCCAACCGCCAGTTGGGATTCACGGCGCAGCAGACCCTGGACTACACCCAGAGCCTCTATGAGAAGAAGCTCGTCACCTACCCCCGGACGGACAGCCGCTACCTCACGGAGGACATGGCGGGGATGCTGCCGGGGCTGGTGGAGATGGTGCAGAAAAAGCGTAATATCTCCCCGGACGCCCCCGCCCCCGTGAACGCCGCCCAGGTCATCAACGGGAAGAAAGTCACCGACCACCATGCCATCATCCCTACGAAAACGCTGGAGTCCGCCGACCTCGCCGCCCTGCCCTCCGGGGAGCTGGCGGTGCTGGACCTGATCGCCCTGCGCCTCGTCTGCGCCGTGGGCGACCCCTGCCGCTACTCGGAGACCGCCGTCACGCTGGAGTGCGCCGGACACCAGTTCAAGTCCAAGGGCAAGACGGTCACGGACCCCGGCTGGCGGGCGTATGCTGCTGCCAGCACTGATGAGAAGTCCGAGGACGACGCACCGCCCATCCCAGCCCTCTCGGAGGATGCGGAGCTGCCCCTCGCCAGGGTGGAACTGAAAGAGGGCAAGACGACGCCCCCCAAACGGTTCACGGAGGACACCCTTCTTCAAAGTATGGAGACTGCCGGAGCCGAGGAGATGCCCGAAGATGTGGAGCGCAGGGGCATCGGGACCCCCGCCACCCGCGCCGCCATCATCGAGAAGCTGGTGCAGAAGGGCTTTGTGGAGCGCAAGGGGGACAAGAAGGCCAAGGCGCTGGTCCCCACGGACAAGGGCCGCGCCCTGGCCGCCGTTGTGCCGGAGCAGATACAGTCCCCCTCCATGACGGCGGAGTGGGAGGAGAAGCTGCTGGGCATCGAGAAGGGCGGGTATGCCCCGGACAGCTTCATGCGGGAGATCGCCGGGATGGTGACGGACCTCGTGAAGAACTATGAGACGGTGAAAGGAGTGGAGATCAATATGCCGGGCAACAGCAAGGTGATCGGGAGCTGCCCCCACTGTGGGGCGGATGTGGTGGAGCGTGACAAGGGCTGGTTTTGCACTCATAGGGTTCCCACAAAATCGTCAGATTTTGTGGGAGAAGGAGGAGCAACGGAACGGAGCGGATGCTCGCCGCAAGGCGGGCGCAGCGGAGTGGAGTTTGTGACGACGCAGTGCCGCTTCGTCCTCTGGAAGGACAACGCCTACTTTAAGAAGATCGGCAAGCACCTGACCGGGAGCATGGCCGTGAAGCTGGTGAAGGAGGGGCGGGTCAGGCTGAAGGACTGCAAGAGCCAGCGGACGGGAAAGACCTACAACGCCGATGTCCTGCTCACCACCGAGGAGGACGGCCGGGCGAAGTTCCAGATGGAGTTCGACAACAGTGGGAAGAATAGCGGAGGGAAAAAGAATTGAATAGAGAGCAGCTTACGCTCGGTTCCCTGTTCGACGGCATAGGAGGTTTCCCCTATGCCGCCTCTTTTTATGGGATCAGGCCCCTGTGGGCCAGCGAGATCGTCCCGGAGTGCGTCTCCGTGACGAAGAAGCACTTCCCGGACATGGAACACGTTGGCGACATCACAAAGCTCCACGGCGGCGCCCTGCCGCCCGTGGACATCATCACCTTCGGCTCCCCCTGCCAGGACTTATCCGTAGCATCGGGCAAGCGCCTGGGCCTTGCCGGGGAGCGGAGCGGCCTCTTTCTGGAGGCCATCAGGATCATCAGAGAAATGCAGGAGGCGACCAATGGAGAATACCCGAAATTCGCGCTCTGGGAAAATGTCCCCGGAGCCTTGTCAAGTTCTTCCCGGCGTGACTTTAAGGCTGTGCTGGAAGCGTTCACAGAGGCCGAAGTTCCAATGCCTGGTTCTGGACGGTGGGCAAACGCCGGAATGGTACGAGGCCGAGGAGCTGACCTCGCTTGGTGCGTGTACGACGCCCAATATTTCGGAACAGCACAGCGGCGCAGGCGTATCTTTCTTATCGCAGATTTTAGAGGCCAACGCAGCGGAGAAATACTCTTTGTCCCCAAAAGCCTGTCAGGGTATTTTGCGGCGGGCGGAACGCCGCGGCAAGGACCTGCCGCCTATGCTCAAAGCGGCGCTGGAACAGCAGGCGCGGGGATAGACGGCTACAATGCCCAGATGACCGGCCATGTGGCGGCCACGCTGGGGACGAACTGCGGGATGTCCACCGGGCGCAACGGCGTGATCGAGATGCCGGATGGCATGGGAGCGGCGGTCCCCGCCATCTCCATGCGTATCCGCTGCGGCTGTGAGGGCGGCGGCAAGGGGCCTCTGCTCCAGATAGAAAAGAGCGGCACTCTGGCGACCGGGAACGACCAATACCTCTTTGCGCCGAAAAATGCGGTGGAGATACTGAACGACCAGGGCGGAGATTCCCTCAGTGTGGAGAAGGGCGGCGTATCGCCCACCCTCCGCAGCCAGACCCACGGCAATCTGCCCATCACCGCATACGCCATCCAAGGCTCCATGATCGGCAGGGCGGACGGGAACGGGCCGCAGGGGGATGGTATCAACGAGAATGTGTCCTTCACCCTCAACACCATCGACCGCCACGCCGTCTGCATGGCGACCGGGCAGGATGAGCAGCCGCCCACTGTGGCCGCTGGCTTCGACCTCCAGCAGATCACCAGCAAGACGAACCGCTCCACCCTGAAGCCCGTCCAGCCCACCCTCTGCGGGGCGGGCAGCCCCCATGTTGTCACGGCTCCGCTGTGCATGGCGACCGGGCAGTCTAACGCCGAGATTATGGAGGAGAAGTCGCCCACGCTGGTGGCGGGGCATGAACAGCCCATTGTGACCCACCCCCAGATCGCCGGGACGCTCTGTGCCTCCGGCGCGGGGCTTTCCCGCCCTGCCGGAC
>CAMXKT010000040.1 GCA_947244595.1 uncultured Oscillibacter sp.
TGGGCGAGAACGACCCGGACATGATGTGGCTGACCACCATGAACCCGGAGACCCGCCGCCTCATCCGGGTGATGCCGGAGGACGTGGAGCGGACGGCCCAGGTGTTTGACCTGCTGC
This sequence comes from uncultured Oscillibacter sp., assembly GCA_947244595.1. GTDB lineage: Bacteria > Bacillota > Clostridia > Oscillospirales > Oscillospiraceae > Oscillibacter. The sequence continues at coordinate 118 of CAMXKT010000040.1, forward strand.
TGGGGGATAATCTCCAGGGGCGGAAGGACCATATCGCGGAGAACGGGTATAAATATTTAGAAATGGCCGATATCTCCTAGGCTCCGCCTAGACTGGCCAGAGGGCCCCGCCCTCTGGACTCCCGCCAGGGGAACCCAGGTTCCCCTGGACCCCTCTCATGTTTTTTATTAAAAGAAAAGACCCGTAACTGGAAAGCCTAGGCTCCCCGACGGCCTATTCAAGCGCCAGCCCCCCGGCCCGCTGTCCGGCCATTAACCGCAGGCCCAGTTGCAGGCCCAGAGCAAAGGAATCGGTTCCCCATAACATGCACAGGCTCTCCAGATGATCTTTCAAAAGCAGAGGGTTTTCCGAACGGCTGAGGGAGACAATGGACTGCTTGATTTTATCTGCCTCTTTTTCCGTCTGCATCAGGGGCAGGGCATAGTTGTCATAGAGCCACTCATAGGTCTCGTTCACATCAATGACCTTCCTTCAATAATTTGGTTAAAAGAAGAATAGCATAGATCTTAAAAAGAATCAATAGTTGAAAGTTTTCGTATATTTTAGTGAAATGTGAATTGTTTCGCATTTTAAAATACACCATAGACTACTTCCTTGGCCGGACCGATAATCCGGAAGTGAATAAATGATTAAAGGGGCAGAATCATGCCAAAGAAGAAAACACCCGAGGGCTCCAAGCCTAAATCCGGCAACCCCAACGTCTTGGGCCTCCACGCCGCGGTGGTGGAGCAGCCCATCACCGACACGTTGGAGACCAACTACATGCCCTACGCCATGAGCGTCATTGTCTCCCGGGCCATCCCGGAGATCGACGGCTTCAAGCCCTCCCACCGGAAGCTGCTGTACACCATGTACAAGATGGGCCTCCTCACCGGGGCGAGGACCAAGTCCGCCAATATCGTGGGGCAGACCATGCGATTGAACCCCCACGGGGACGCGGCCATCTACGACACTATGGTCCGCCTCTCCCGGGGCTATGGGGCTTTGCTGACCCCCTTCGTGGACTCCAAGGGCAACTTCGGCAAGCACTATTCCCGGGATATGTCCTGCGCCGCCCCCCGGTACACGGAGGCCAAGCTGACCCCCATCTGCCAGGAGCTCTTCCGGGACATCGACTCGGACACGGTGGACTTTGTGGACAACTACGACAACACCATGAAGGAGCCCGCCCTGCTGCCCACCACCTTTCCCAATATCCTGGTGTCCGCCAACAGCGGCATTGCCGTGGGCATGGCCTCCCAGTTCTGCGGCTTCAACTTAAGGGAAGTCTGCGACACCGCGGCGGCCTACCTCAAGAATCCGGACTGCGATCTGCTGGAGACCCTGCCCGCCCCGGACTTTCCCACCGGCGGGGAGCTCATCTGCGACCGGGACGCCCTGCGGGACATCTATGCCACCGGCCGGGGCGGCGTGCGGGTCCGGGCGAAGTGGCGCTATGTGAAAGAGGAGAACCTCATCGAGATCACGGAGATCCCCTACTCCACCTCCACCGAGGCCATTTTGGACAAGGTGGCGGAGCTCATCAAGGCGGGCAAGGCTAAGGAGATCGCCGACATGCGGGACGAGACGGACCTCTCGGGCCTCAAGCTCACCATCGACCTGAAGCGGGGAGCGGACCCGGAGAAGCTCATGGCCCGCCTCTTCAAGCAGACCCCTTTGGAGGACGTGTTCTCCTGCAATTTTAACGTACTCATCGCCGGGATGCCGAAGGTGCTGGGAGTCCGGCAGATCCTGGAAGAGTGGACCGCCTGGAGGACCGAGTCCGTCCGGCGGCGGGTCTTCTTCGTCCTGGGGAAGCGGAAGGAGAAACTCCACCTGCTCAAGGGCCTGAAACGCATCCTGCTGGACATTGACAAGGCCATCAAGATCATCCGGGAGACGGAGGAGGAGTCCGAGGTCATTCCCAACCTGATGATCGGCTTTGGCATCGATCAGGTCCAGGCGGAGTACGTGGCGGAGATCAAGCTCCGGAACATCAACAAGGAATACATCCTGAAACGGGTGAAGGAGACCGAGGCCCTCCAGGACGAGATCGACGATCTGGAGGACATCCTCCAGGACCCCCGGCGGGTGAAGAAGATCATCCTGGAGGAGCTCCGCGAGGCGGCGAAGAAGTACGGCGAGCCCCGGCGCACCGCCATCATCTACGCCCACGAGCTCCCGGACCCGGTGGAGGACGAGGGCCCGGAGGAGACGGCGGTCCACGTGTTCCTCTCCCGGGAGGGTTACTTCAAGAAGATCAGTCCCCAGAGCCTCCGGATGAGCGGGGCCCAGAAGTACAAGGAAGGGGACGGCCTCCGGCAGAGCTTCGAGACCACCAGCCGGGCGGAGGTCATGTTCTTTACCGACAAATGCCAGGTCTACAAGACCCGCCTCAGCGAGTTCGACGATTCCAAGGCCAGCGTCCTGGGGGACTACCTCCCGGCGAAGCTGGGCATGGACGCCGGGGAGAACGTCGTCTTCATGGTCCTCCCCGGGGACTACTCCGGCGGCCTGCTCTTCTTCTTCGAGAACGGCAAGGCGGCCCGGGTGGAGATGAAGGCCTATCAGACCTCCTCCAACCGGCGGAAGCTCACCGGGGCCTACTCCGACAAGTCGCCCCTGAAAGCCATTCTCCGGGTGGACGCGGAAATGGAGCTGGCGGTCACCTCCACGGAGCCCCGGTGCCTGATCTTCCACACGGCCCTGCTGGCCCCCAAGACCACCCGGTCCACCCAGGGCGTGGCGGTGATGACCTTGAAGCCCAAGTACCGGCTGGAGACGGTCCGCCCTGTGGAGGAGACGGCCATCGGCAACAAGAGCCGCTACCGGGTCCGGGCGGTGCCCGCCGCCGGCGCCCTGCTGCGGCAGGAGGACACGGAGGAGACCCAGATTACGTTAGAGTAAAACATGGAGCGGGTAATTATAACAGGCTGTCCCGGCGCGGGAAAAAGCACCTTTGCCCGGAAGCTGCGGGACGCGGCGGGGCTTCCGCTGTATTACCTGGACCGGCTGTGGCACAGGCCGGACCGGACCACCGTCACAAGGGAGGCTTTCGACCTTCGCTTGAGGGAAATTCTCCGGGAGGGCCGCTGGATTATCGACGGGAATTACCAGCGCACGCTGGAGCTCCGGCTGGCGGCCTGCGACACGGCGTTTTTGCTGGACCTTCCGCCGGAGAAGTGTCTCGCCGGGGCCAGAAGCCGGATTGGCAGGCCGCGGGAGGACCTTCCCTGGGTGGAGACCGAATTTGACGAGGAGTTCCGGCAGTCCATCGTAGAGTTCCCCAGGGACTGCCTGCCGCGAATCTATGAGCTTTTAAACCAATACCGGGAGGGCCGGAAGATCGTGATCTTCCGGTCCAGGGAAGAGGCCGACGGCTATCTGGAGCGGCTGCTTCCGGTCCGGGAAAATAAATAGACAGGGAGGAAGTCATCATGAAAAAGTTTGACGCGGTCAAGAAAAACCTGGAGGCCCGGGGTTACGCCGTCCGGGTGTTCTCCACCGGCAAAGAGGCGGCGGACTACCTGGATGCCGCCGTGGACGGCAAGTCCGTGGGCTTCGGCGGGTCCGCGACCCTGGACGCCCTGGGGCTCTATGAGCTCCTGGGGACGCACAACCGGATAATTTGGCATTGGAAGTGGGAGGACAAGGACGCCGCCCGGCGGGAGGCGATGACCTCCGACGTGTACCTGACCTCCGTCAACGCCCTGGCGGAGACGGGGGAGCTCATCAACATCGACGGCACCGGGAACCGGGTAGCGGCTACGCTCTTCGGCCATGAGAAGGTCTTCTTCGTCGTGGGCCGGAACAAGCTGGCCCCGACCTATGACGAGGCCCTCTGGCGGGCCCGGAACGTGGCCGCCCCGCAGAGGGCGCGGCAGCTGGGAAGAAAGACTCCCTGCGCCGTGAAATGCGACCGCTGCTATGACTGCAAGAGCCCGGAGCGCGTCTGCCGGGGGCTGGTGACTCTCTGGGGCCCCATGATGGGTATGGAGGCAGAGGTTTTGCTGATCGACGAGGACCTGGGCCTGTAATACTTTAGAACTTGATCGCCCTCTGATTGTCCGGCAATGATCTAAGCCGGGGCGACGGCAACGCAGAATTGCGAAGGGAGGTCCGCCATGGGCAGGAAACTAAGCGAACTGGCCGCGCTGGCCCTGGCGCTCTGTCTTCTGACAGGGTGCTCGGCCCTGCTGGAGCGGACCTACTCCACCGCGGAGCCCCACAGCAGCAAGTTTTGGGAGAGCGAGGCCGCCGGAACCCTCCGGGCGGAGAACCACCAGGACGTGGTGAACGACCTGCTGCTGCTGGTGGGCCAGCACCGGGAGACGGCGACCTTGCGGCTGTATGACTTCAAGAGCGACCTGGCCGTGGCGGACACCCTGGAAAAGGCCGCGGCGGAGGTCCAGCAGGAAACCCCCATGGGGGCCTACGCCGTGGAGTTTATCACCACCTCCAGCCACGCCCAGCGGGGCTACTACGAGGTAGCGGTGCGCATCGGCTACCGCCGGACGCTGGAGCAGCTTCAGGCGGTGGTGAACGCCACCAGCCCGGAGGCGCTTTACAGTCTGCTGGCGGCGGCTCTGGACGGGGGAAAGACGGAGCTGGCGGTCCGCATGGGCTATTGGGGGGAGAACGGCGGAACCCGGGTGGAGGAGGCCATGGCGCAGCTCCGGGAGGAGCGGGAGCTGACGGAGACCATCCCCTGGGTGGTGAACTACTACCCCGAGGAGGCGGACCCGGGTCTGGTGGAATTCCTCCTGGACCCGCCGGAGCCGGAGGAGGGCTGGCCGCCCGAGGAGAGCGGCGGAGAGGGAGAAGAGGGCGAGAACCCCGCCGGGGAGGACGGAGAAGAGGGAGAGAACGGGGAAAAAGCTCCCGAAGGCGGCGAGGCCCCGGAAGACGCCAAGGAGCCGGAAGAAAATCCGTCTCCGGAAGACGGAGCTGGACCGGAGGAAGAGAGCGTCCCCGCCGCCCCGGCGGAGCCCGAGGGGAGCGGGGAAGCGGATTAGAGGAAATTTTTTCTGCGGAGGACTTGACAAGGAGGAAAAGCTCTGCTAGAATACTCCTTGTTCTTGTGGGCGCGGCGCAGGGTCGGCGCGCTCCCTATGCGGGCATAGCTCATCTGGTAGAGCGCCACCTTGCCAAGGTGGAGGTAGCGAGTTCGAGCCTCGTTGCCCGCTCCAGCTCAGAAAAAGCCCTAAGGCGATGAAAAAGCCTTAGGGCTTTTTCATGCGCCGGACGGGCTTTTTCTTCGCTTCCCCACCGCAACCGCTTCGCTGGGTTGCGGCGGGGGACCCCAAAAGGATTCCCACCCCTGCTCCGTTTCCGCCTTGCGGCGAAAACTGCGCTGTGGTGGGAATTTTTTCGTTTTCACCTGCGAACCGTGATGCTGGGTTCGCAGGTGATTTTTTTACGGGGGACGAGGGACGGGGGTGTTTGACAAAAGACGGCGTCTTTGATAGGATGGAGACGGAAGGACGCTGTTACATACAATAGGCGGTTGGCTCATCTCCTGCGATTTCGATCGAAAGGAGGTGGTGCGGATGTGGAAAAGACGGCTTTTTGCCGTACTGCGTTTCCTGGCGCTTTGCGCCGTGTGGGCGTGGCTGCTTACCACAAAAGCGTGTTGACCGTCCGGATGGCTCCCGAACGGTCAACGGTTTGTGTTGATTTGTAGGTAGGCCAGCCGTCTTGTGACAGCGTCCTTCTATGTTCATTATACCAAACCGGGCCGCTTTGTCAAGAGACAGAGCGGCCTTTTAAAGGGCGTCTCCTGCACGGGGCATCCAGTCCAGCTCCAGGTCAGCGGCAGCGGAAAGAGGAGAAAGTCCATTCGACAAGCTCCAAAACCCCCGCTAAAACTACGCCGCGGGTAGGGACATGCGTACTCGGAGGAGGCAGTTCTTGCGCGCCCCCGTTTTCTCTCTTCCACCGTGCACGGCGCATTCTCTCTTTTCGCAAAAGAGAGAATGGGGGGTGCATTGCACCAGCCATCGCTGACTGCCAATCCGCCCCGCGCGTTAGCGCCGGAAAATCTTCCCCCGGCGGGGGAAAAGAGGAAGGCCCCGCCCTCCGGCGGCCCCTCACCAATAAGGCCGCGGATCCTCCGCCAGCCCCAGAAGATAATCCACACTGGTGTTGTAAAACCTCGCCAGCGCGATGAGCGCCCCGCTGGGAATATCCAGTCCCCCGCTCTCATAGCGGGAATAGGTGGCCTGGGACACGTGGAGCAGCTCCGCCAGGGCCCGCTGGGGCAGGTCCCGGTCTTCCCGCAGGTCCCGCAGCCTCTGGTACATGTCCGCTTCCCCCTTTCCCGGATTTCCAAATCGTCTTCATTTTAGGATATGCAAAAATTGCATATTGATTTTTATACGAAAATCGCATAAAATGGGAAGGAACATCAAAAGGGGGAAGGGGGATCGCGTTGCCCAAGAGAAAAAAAGAGGACCGGCGGGTTTGGCGGGTGTGGGTGGACACCCGGCGGCGGGTGGTCTCCTTCCACGAGGCCCCGGGGTATCAGCTGCTGGAGTTCCACAGCTACGAGCTGTATCAGAGCTGCATCGACGGCTATACGGCCCAGCGTTACCGCTACCAATAAAAAAGTCCCGGAAGACGGTTGACAAACGAAAAAAACGTGTTATCATAAGGTGCAACTGAACATTTGGGCGTTGATAAGGACGAGTAGCCGCGCATCAACCCGCCAAGAGAGCCGCCGTTTTGGTGCGAGGCGGCCGGGAGTGGCGGCGAAAATCACCTTGGAGCCTCCTGCTGAAAGACGACGCGAGTAGGTAAGGACGTTTGGCGGGCGTTATTCCGCCGGCCCGTGTTGGCGGGCCATGAGGGGTCGTTCCCCGCGAGGGGGCGGCAAGAAGAGTGGTATCGCGGAGCGTATGACAGCGCCTCCGTCTCTTGAAAGGGAGACGGAGGCGTTTTTTGATGTTCTCGGATATGCACACAATACAAACCGTATTCTGCATTTAATAAAATACCATTTGGAGATGATAACGTTGAAGCTGCCGGGTACTATTACGCTGGCCCTTGAGGACACCCCGGAGAAGTTCCGCCCCCTGGCGGAGGAGATCGTCCCGCCGTTGATAGAGCTTCTGCGGGGCCTCTGCGCCTTGGAGGAGAAGTTTTGCGCCCGGGGACAGAAGCAGCGGGCGGAACGCCCCGGCGGTATTTACTCCACCCAGGCCCACCCCAACAGCAAAGCCCTTTGGGATTACTACCGGGACGCTTACAAAGCCCTGCTGGACCCCCGCTGTACGGAAAAGCTTTTGGCCCAGCGGCGGGACTGTTGCCAGAGCATGGGAGACCCGGCGGATTTTGCCTGCTTGAAGGGAACGGCAGAGATTGTCTTCACCATGAAAAGCAAGAGCAAGGCCGTGGTGATTGTCCGGGCCTTCGACGGCTTCGGCAGCGACTGCCGCTTTGAGCTGAAACCGGAGGCCGGAGAGTGGAAAATTGACAAGGTGTCCCAGAACACCTGCGGCAGCGGGCCCTGGCGGACAAACTTCTATTTTTAATTTGATGATAGCTTATTAAAATACAAATAGCAATATTATAAAGGAGTAATACAAAATGGACTACAACAAGACCATCAACCTGCCGAAGGCCGACTTCCCCATGCGGGCGGGCCTGCCCAAGCGGGAACCGGAGATGCTCAAGCGCTGGGAGAGCGAGGACGTCTACCACGAGCTCCTCAAAAAGAACGAGGGCAAGCCCCTGTTCAACCTCCACGACGGCCCCCCGTTCTCCAACGGGTCCATCCACATGGGCACGGCCATGAACAAGGCCATCAAGGACATCATCACCCGGTCCTACGCCATGCGGGGCTACTACACCCCCTATATCCCCGGCTGGGATAACCACGGAATGCCCATTGAATCCAACATCATCAAGCAAAATAAATTGAACCACAAGGCCATGTCCATCCCCGACTTCCGCTCCGCCTGCCACGACTTCGCCGCCCACTATGTGGACGTGCAGAGGGAGGCTTTCAAGCGCATCGGCGTGGTGGGCGACTGGGACCACCCCTATCTGACCATGGACCCCGGCTTCGAGGCCGAGGAGGTGAAGGTCTTCGGGGAGATGTACAAGAAGGGCTACATCTACAAGGGCCTCAAGCCCGTGTACTGGTGCCCCCACGACGAAACCGCCCTGGCCGAGGCCGAGATCGAATACCAGGAGGACCCTGTCACCACCGTCTACGTGAAGTTCCCCATGAACGACGACCAGGGGAAGCTGTCCGCCTTTGACAAGAAAAAGCTCTTCTTCGTGATTTGGACCACCACCATCTGGACCCTGCCGGGCAACCTGGCCATTGCCCTGCACCCGTCTGAGAGCTACGCCATTGTGAAGGCCTCCAACAGCGAGTTCTATATCATGGCGGAGGCCCTGACGGAAAAGGTCATGTCCTTAGGCGGCTTCGACTCCTGGGAGATCGTGGAGACCCATCCCGGCAGCTTCTTCGAAAACATGCTGGCGGACCACCCCTTCCTGCCCAAGACCTCCCGCCTGCTGCTGGCGGACTACGTCACCATGGACAGCGGCACGGGCTGCGTCCACACGGCCCCGGGCTTCGGCGCGGACGACTACCAGACCTGCCGCCGGTACGGCATGGACATGGTGGTCCCCGTGGACGACCAGGGCAAGCACACGGATTATGCCGGGAAATACGCCGGCATGACCACCGACGAATCCAACCCCGTCATCCTCCAGGACATGAAGGAAAGCGGCATGCTCTTCGCGTCCGAGGATATCGTCCACAGCTATCCCCACTGCTGGCGCTGCAAGAGCCCCATCATCTTCCGGGCCACCCCCCAGTGGTTCTGCTCCGTGGACAGCTTCAAGGAGCAGGCTGGCGCCGCCGCCGACGCCGTCCGCTGGGTGCCCAAGTGGGGCATCGACCGGATGAAGTCCATGATCCGGGAGCGGGCGGACTGGTGCATCAGCCGCCAGCGCCGCTGGGGTCTGCCCATCCCCGTGGTCTACTGCAAGGACTGCGGCAAGCCCGTGGTGACGGACGAGACCATCGAGACCATCTCCAAGCTCTTCGGGGCCGAGGGCTCCAACGCCTGGTTTGCCAAGGAGGCGGAGGAGATCCTCCCCGCCGGCTTCTCCTGCCCCCACTGCGGGGCCAAGTCCGGCTTTGAGAAGGAGACGGACACCCTGGACGGCTGGTTCGACTCCGGCTCCACCCACTACGCCGCCATGAAGAAGGACCAGGGCTTCTGGCCCGCCACCATGTATATGGAGGGCCTGGACCAGTACCGGGGCTGGTTCCAGAGCTCCCTGCTCACCGCCGTGGGCGCGTTTGGCAAGGGGGCCCCCTTCAAGGAGTGCGTCACCCACGGCTGGACCGTGGACGGCGAGGGCAAGGCCATGCACAAATCCGCCGGAAACGGCATGGACCCCGCCGAGGTCATCGACAAATACGGCGCGGACATCCTGCGCCTCTGGGCGGCGAATACGGACTACCACGCCGACGTCCGCTGCTCTCACGAGATCTTTAAGCAGCTGAGCCAGAACTACCTGAAGTTCCGCAACACCGCCCGGTACTGCCTGGGGAACCTGGACGGCTTCGACCCCAACCACCTGACCGCCCCCGGCGACATGGTGGAGCTGGACCGCTGGGCCGTCACCAAGCTGAACGGGCTCATCGAAAAGTGCTTCGCCGCCTACGACGAGTACGAGTTCCTGGCGGCCACCCACGCGGTCAACGACTTCTGCGTGGTGGATATGTCCAACTTCTATCTGGACGTGATCAAGGACCGGCTCTACTGCGACGAGAAGGACGGGGCTCTGCGCCGGAGCGCCCAGACGGCCCTGTACCTGATTCTGGACACCATGACCCGCATCATGGCCCCCATCCTGGCCTTCACCTGCGACGAGATCTGGCAGGCCATGGCCCACCGGGAAGAGGACGACGCCCGGAACGTCCTGTTCAACGACATGCACAAGCCCTTCGCGGATTACGCCCTGGACCCAGCCGCCATGGAGCGCTGGGCCGTCATCGAGGCCCTGCGGGACAAGGTGAACGCCGCCCTGGAGACCGCCCGGGCCGAGAAGACCATCGGCAAGAGCCTGGAGGCGGCGGTGACCCTCACCATGCCGGAGGAGAACGCCTGGCTGGCCGATCTGCCGGAGCTGGCGGATCTGCTGATTGTGTCCCAGGCGACGGTGAAGACCGGGGCCGAGACCGCCGTGGAAGTCAGCAAGGCCCAGGGCGGCAAGTGTGAGCGCTGCTGGAAGGTGCTGGGCAGCGTGGGCTCCGACGCGGAGCATCCGACGCTGTGCCCGCGGTGCGCGGCGGCGGTCAAAAATATCCCTCAGTTCTGAGAGATGTACTCGCCCTTGCGGGCGGGGCGGACTGGATACCAGCGATGGCTGGTTCATTGCACCCCCCCATTTTCTCTTTTCCTTCCAGAAGGAAAAGAGAAAACGGGCCGTGCACGGTCCAAAAGAGAAAAGGAAGTATGTCCCCTCGGGGGGACGAAAGACGGAGGGACGCGCAAGGCGTGCCTCCGTCTTTTACGCATGTCTCGAGCCCGCGGCGTGGTGCGGGCGGGGGTTTGGAACTTGCGGAATGGACCAGCTGCTCTTTCCACTGCCGCTACCCTGGTGCTGAAAGGAAAAAGAAGGTCTACCGTTTTTAAGCGGCAGACCTTCTTCTCTTTTAGAATGGATTTGTCAAAAAACCGGTAGGCGCAGTTCTGAAGCAAGCGCCAGGTTAGCGGCAGCGAGGACGGGAGGACAGGCCTTGCATCGACCACCAAAACCCCCGCTTGCACCACGCCGCGGGCAGGGACTTGCGTCTCAACCGTCCAGCCGTGCCGCGCCCCCGTTTTCTCTCTTCCACCGTGCACGGCGCATTCTCTCTTTTCGCAAAAGAGAGAATGGGGGGTGCAAATGGACCAGCCCTCAAAGGGCTGTTGACTCCCCCGCCCGAAGGGCGAGCACAGAGCCCTTACAGGGAATTGTCCTCAATCACCTGCGCCTTGATCAGGTTTGTAGATCCGCTCTTCCCCAGCGGCACCCCGGCGGTGATGACCACCGTGTCCCCCGGCTGGACCAGCCGTTCCTTTACCGCCACCTCGGCGGAGAGGGAGAAAATCCGGTCCGTGGAGTTCACCTCTCCTGTCAGGAAGGGGATCACCCCCCAGCAGATGGCCAGCTGCCGCCGGGTCTTCTCGTGCATGGTCAGGGCCGCCACCGGGCAGGCGGGGCGGAAGCGGCAGATCATCCGGGCCGTGCGGCCGGAGCTGCTGGCCGCCAGGATGGCCGTGGCGTTCAGGTCCCGGGCCGTCAGGCAACAGGTGTGGGTGATGGCGTCGTTGATGTTGTTGGAGGTGGTAATCACCAGCTGCTTCTGGAAGCGCTTCCAGTAGTCGATGGACCCCTCCGCCTCCGTGACAATCTCCACCATAGCGCTGAGGGCCTCCACAGGGTACTTGCCCCCGGCGGTCTCCCCGGAGAGCATGACGCAGCTGGTGCCGTCGTACACGGCGTTCGCCACGTCGGAGACCTCCGCCCGGGTGGGGCGGGGGTTGCGCATCATGGAATCCAGCATCTGGGTAGCGGTGATGACGGGCTTGCCCGCCTGGAGCCCCTTGCGGATCATCTGCTTCTGGAGCGCCGGGACCCGGGCGGCGGGAATCTCCACTCCCAGGTCGCCCCGGGCCACCATAATGCCGTCCGCCGCCGCCAGGATATCGTCAATGTTGTCAACGCCCTCCTGGTTTTCAATTTTCGCGATGATCTTTACCTCATCCCCGCCGCAGTCCCGGAGGACCTGGCGGACGGCCTCCACGTCGGCGGCCCGGCGGACGAAGGAAGCGGCGATGAAGTCAAAGTCGTTCTCCACGCCGAAGCGGATGTCCGCCACGTCCTTTTCCGTCAGGGCCGGAAGCTGAATGTGGGCCCCGGGGATGTTGATGGACTTGTTGGCGGAGAGGGTCCCCCCGTTCTCCACCTGGCAGACGATGTCCGGGCCCTTGATCTCCTTGACCCGGATGGCCACCAGGCCGTCGTCAATCAGAATCTCCTGGCCGGGGGTAACTTCCTCGTGCAGCTGTGCGTAGGTGACGGAGACCCGCTGGGCGCTGCCGGGCACGTCCTCCACCGTGAGGGTGAACTCCTCCCCGGCGGTGAGCTCCACCGTCTTGGTCTCAAAGCTCCTGATCCGGATCTCCGGGCCCTTGGTGTCCAGAATGGTGGCCACGGGGCAGCCCATGCGGTCCCGGACGGCCTTGAGGCGGTTCAGCCGCTCCAGGTGCTCCGGGTGGCTGCCGTGGGAAAAGTTGAACCGGGCGCCGTTCATGCCCCCTTTGATGAGGGAGACGATCATCTCCTCGCTGTCCACGGCGGGGCCCAGGGTACAGATAATTTTCGTTTTTCTCAGCATATGAAATTCCTCCTTCGGGCTCCCTCCAGCGGGGAGCCGAATCCAATGGTTGATTCTTCCCTACGGTCCCCCATTATATAAAAGTCCAGCCGATTTGGAAAGGTGAGAATTTCATAAAAATTGCGTGGTGGCGTTTCTGTATATCCGTACAAATTTATAGTATAGTATTTGTGCAAAACGCTTAAGACTCCCAGAACAACTCGTCCAGAGTTTTGCCCAGGGTGCGGCAGATGGCCGTGCAGAGCTTGATGGTGGGGTTGTAGTCCCCTTTCTCAATGGCGTTGATGGTCTGGCGGGAGACCCCGACCGCGTCCGCCAGCTGCTGCTGGCTCATGTCCAGGGCGGCCCGGGCGGCCTTGAGGCGGAGGTTCTTCATTCCGCCTCCTCTTCCCGGGAGCGGAGGAGGTGATTGATGATGTACACGATGAGAATGACCAAGGTAGCCGTCCCAATGATGGGGTTTACCGCCCGGAAGGTCAGCACGCCGTCTTCCACCAGGTCCCCGGAGACGCCGTACATGACGCCGAAGCCCAGATTGATGAGGGTCAGCAGGGCGAACATGGTCATGACCACCCGGGGCTTTTCCCGAAGGCTCAGGTAGGCGTCCTTCAAAATGCAGGTGACGGCGAAGACGCAGAGACTGATGGCCAGGCAGATGGTGACCCCGGCCAGCGCGTCGCACCAGTGGCCGAACACCACGTCCGAGGTCCCGTAGACATAGGTGGAGATGAGCAGGGTGAAGAAGCCGTATTGAAAGGCCTTCCCCCGGGCCAGCTCCTGCCGCTCGTCAAAGTGGCAGTCCAAAACCTTCTTCCTGAAAAGGAACGCCACGAAAATCAGCCCCGCGACGATGCCCGCGGCCAGGCCCACCGCTATGCCGGCATGATAGTGATCCATAAATAGTCCCCCTTGTGTTTGATGGGACCAGTGTAGCACTTGGACGACTGTTTGTCAAATATATTTTACAAAACGGAAAATAAAATTCCCGCCCAATGAAAACCGGGCGGGGGACGGGCCGCCCAGGGGGGCGGCCCCTACGGATCCGCCGTTTGAT